>JAJZJJ010000581.1 GCA_021810175.1 Acidobacteriota bacterium
GGGTTTGGCCTTGTGCTGGGCGAGGACTTCCTGCTGCATGTCGAGGAGGCAGCGGGTCTGGTCCATGGTGAGGGGAGCATGGCAGAAGCGCATGCTGATTTCCTGGAGGCGGCCGAGGTTTTCGCGGAGCTGGGAGGCGGAACGGCGGGCGGCGGCGCCGGGATTGTTGAGCTCGTGCATGAGGCCGGCGGCGAGGGTGCCGAGGGAGATGAGCTTTTCGCGATGGAGGGTGGTGGCCTGGAAGGTGTGGATGCGGTTGGCGGCGTTGGCGAGGACCTGTTTGCGAATTTGGGGACAGGTGGCCATGAGCTTCCAGAAACTCTCGACATCGATGCGCAACATGCGCAGGGGGGTGGAGGTTTCGCAGGTGACGCCGCTTTTTTCCGCGCCCATGAGCAGGGGAGCTTCGCCGAAGGTGTCGCCGGCGAGGATGTCGGCGATGGGGGTTTCGATGCCACTGGCTTCGCGGCGGAAGGCGCGGAGCTCGCCATCGAGGATGACGCAGAAGGTGGGCGGCGTTTCGCCCTGGCGATAGACCGGGAAACCGGCGGGGGCTTCGACCAGCTCCACCTGGCCGAGACAGCTCAGTTCTTCAGGCCTGAGGCGCGCGAGAAGAGGCACGTGGGGGATGAGCTGCAGTAACTCCTGCTCGCTCAAAACCCTGACGATTGCCTGCCCTGCCGTAGCTTCCATCTGATGAATGATCCTAATACTGTGCCAGATAGCGGTGCATGAACTGAACCGCTATCGAACCCTCTCCGACGGCCGAAGCCGCCCTTTTTACGGAACCGTGGCGCACGTCGCCAGCGGCAAAGATGCCGGGCATGGAGGTTTCCAGCAGGTAGGGCTGGCGGTCTTCGTTCCACGTGCGCGGGAGCTGGCCGTCGATGCGCAGATCGGGACCGGCGAGGATAAAGCCATTGCTGTCGCGAAGGATGGACTGGGGGAGCCATTCCGTCTGGGGCGCGGCGCCGATGAACAGAAAGACGGACGAGGCGGGGCGAAGCTGCTCGCCGTGAGGGCCGCGGATGCGCAGGCTCTCCAGGCGGCGGTCGCCGATGGCTTCCACGATCTCGGAGTGGGTCTCCACACTTATGTTCGATGTGGCAGCAATCTGATCGATGAGATATTTCGACATGCTCTTTTCGAGAGAATCCGACCGCACCAGCATAACCACCTGGGCGGCAAAACGGGAAAAATGCATAGCGGCCTGGCCGGCGGAGTTGGCTCCGCCGACGATATAGACGGTTTCGTCTTTGCAGGCCTGGGCCTCGGTGAGAGACGCGCCGTAGTAGACGCCGGCTCCGGTGAGGCGTTCGATGCCGGGAGCGTCGATGCGGCGGTAGCAGATGCCGACGGCGATGAGGCAGACGCGGCAGGAGAGCTCGGGACCGGCGGCGGTGCGAATCTGGCGGTACTGGCCGCTGGCGCAGATGTCCGCGGCGCGCTGGGTGATGAATTCAGCGCCGAGGCGGCGGGCCTGGTCGTAGGCATTGCGGGCGAGGCGCTCGCCGCTGACACCGTTGGGGAAGCCGAGGTAATTCTCGATGCGGGAGCTGCTGCCGGCCTGGCCGCCGGGAGCTTCCGGCTCAAGGACGAGGGTTCTGAGGCCGTCTGATGCGCCGTAGACGGCGGCGGCAAGACCAGCCATGCCCGCTCCGACGACGACGAGGTCGTAAAAGTCCTGTTTGGCCTGGGTACGGAGGCCGACGCGCTCGGCCAGCTCGGAGTCGGAGGGCTGGACGAGGGCATTGCCGTCGGGAAAGAGGACGACGGGCAGGCGGGCATCGGAGACGCCGAACCGGGAAAGCAGATCGAGGGCCTGGGCGTCCTGTTCGGGATCGACCCAGACATAGGGGACCTGGTTGCGAGAGAGGAAATTGCGGACCTGATAGTCGCGGAGGGACCAGCGGGGTCCGACAACGCGAATGCCCTCGAAGGGCGGCTTGTAGCCGGCGTGCCAGTCCTCGAGGAGGTCATCGAGGACGGGATAGAGGCGTTCCTCGGGGGGATCCCAGGGCTTGGTGAGGTAGTAGTGGATGCGAGCGGCGTTGATGGCGCGGATGGCGGCCTCGGTGTCGGCGTAGGCGGTGAGCAGGACGCGGCGGGCTTCCGGGTAAATGCTGTGGAGGCGCTGGAGCAGTTCGACGCCCTGCATGCCGGGCATGCGCTGGTCGGAGACGATGAGGGCGACGATGTCTCCGCGCTGGCGGAGCTGAGAGCAGGTATCGAGGGCGGCCTGGCCGGAGGCGGCGCGGAGGATGCGGTAGTGCTGGCCGTATTTGCGGCGGAGATCCTGGACCACGGCTTCCAGCACGCTGGCGTCGTCGTCGACTGCGAGGATGATTGGCCTGGCCATGGGGAACGGTTCCTGACATTAAGGTACAGGTCCGGAGGCGATCAGTGAAATGCGGGGCAAAGATTTAACTCCTGGGAGGGGTGGTTCGTCAATGCGGCTCGCCTATGACAAACGTGACGAGCGTCACAGGACCTCGGAGAGGGGCGGAGTTACTTTTGTCCTGAATGATGGCGAAAGCTTCCAGATCGAGAAGATCAGAAGACCGGGGTTTGGCATTCCGGTACGCCCACACATTCATCGGTAACCACCCCGCCGTACCAGAAATGCCTGAAGGCGAGACATTCGGGGAGACCGGAAATTTGCGGCCCATGGCCATTCCAGCGCACCCACGGAAACGAGCTGCGCACTTGATCACTCCATGCGCCGGGGAAACCCGGTGTGAACCCAATTATGAGGAAAGCTGACAATGAACAAACTCATCATCGCGGACAATCAGGCAATTTATCGCGCCGGGACAGCAAAGATTCTGGCAATGGAAGACGATTTCCGCATCATTGCGCAGTGCGCTGAGGTCGATCGGCTGGTGCCCGCTCTGGACACGTTCCGTGGGGCGATTGTGCTGTTCGCATCGTCTCTGAAACTGGATCCGCAGACGATTGTGCCGCGGATTCTGGCGGCGGGGAGCCGCAGCATCGTGATCGCGGAGAACGGGGAGCCGGTCCACCACTGGTTTGCGGCCGGGGTACACGGAGCGGCACACCGGAACGTGACCGGACCGGCGCTGATCGATCTGGTGCGGCATGTGGGCAACGGTGAGCGGCACGTTCGCGCGA
>JAJZJJ010000582.1 GCA_021810175.1 Acidobacteriota bacterium
GTGGGAGGCGAAGACGGGGTTTGATCCGACGGCGCTGAAGGGGCTTTAGTTTGTAAAAGGTTCCTGGTTCTGCGGGCACCCGCAGATTCGGAGCGTGGACGGAGAAACTGCGGATTCTTCGCTTTACTCAGAATGACAATTCATTCAGGGGGATTGCAGTTAGACGATACGGAGGACGATGAGGGTTTCGTCGTCGAAGCGTTCGCAGTCGCCCTGGAAGTCCTGGACTTCGGAGAAGATGGCTTCGACGGCTTCTTCGGCGGGCAGGTGGTGGTGGCGGGCGATGGCGTCGGTGAGGCGGTCACCGAAGGATTCCTCGGAATCATTTTCGGCGTCGGAGATGCCGTCGCTGAAGAAGTAGATGGAGTCGCCGGGGCGCATGGAGAGGCTGATTTCTTCGTATTGGGCCTGGGGGAACATGCCGAGGGGGAAGCCTTCGACGCGGACGGGTTCGATTTCGCCCTCGCGGCAGAGGATGGGCTGAACGGCGCCGGCGTTTGCGATCTGGAGGGTGAGGTTCTCGTCGTTCCAGACGGTGTAGAGCATGGCGACGTACTGGGAATCAAGGCGGCGCTCGTGGAGTGAGGCATTGAGCGCCTGGAGCATAGCGGCAGGAGATGGTTTCTGGCCGGCGAGGGAGCGCATGGTTCCGCTGACGACGGCGCCGTAGAGTGCGGCTGCGGCGCCTTTGCCGCTGACGTCGCCGATGGCGAGTGCACCGCGCTGGTCGTCGTAGCGGAGAAAGTCATAGAGGTCGCCGCCGATGGTGCGGGCAGGCAGGAATCGGGCCGCGAATTCGGCATGGGCCGAGCGCGGGAGCGTGGCTGGGAGCAGGCGGAGCTGGACTTCACGGGCCATCTGGAGGTCGTGATCGAGGCGCTGTTCCTGCTGGGCGACACGCTGGTAGAGCTGAGCGTTCTCAATGGCGATGGCGATTTGCGCGGCGAGGGTGGTGAGAGCGCGGACGTGATCCTCAGTGAAGTAATTGACGCGTGTGTGTTCGATGTCGAGGACGCCGATGACCTTGCTTTTGTAAATGAGCGGGACGGTGAGCTCGGAGCGGGTTTCCTCGTTGATTTTGTGGTAGCGCGGATCCTTGCGGACGTCAGGAACGTTGATGGGACGGCGCTCGGCGATGGCGGCGCCGACGATGCCGCGCTCGACGGGGATGACGTCGCTGGGGTAGAAGCGTTCGCCGAAGCGGAGCGAGAAGCGGTTTTCGAGGACGTGTTCGATGGGGCGGACGCTCCAGATGGAGAACATCTGGTAATCGAAAAGGCGGCGGAGGAGCTGGCTGATGCGTTCGAAGAGGCGATCGACGTCGAGGATGGAGGTAAGCTCGCGGCTGATTTCGTTGAGGACCTCGAGGGTTTGCGCCTGGCGTGAGACGCGGGTGTAGAGGCGGGCGTTTTCGATGGCCTGGGCGATGCGCGAGGCGGTGAGGGTGAGCAGGCGGAGGTGTTCTTCCTGAAAGTAGTTGGGCTGCTCGGACTGAATGTCGATGACGCCGATGACGCGATTTTTAACGATGAGCGGGACGGCGAGTTCGGAGTGGACCTCGGGATTGGCGTCGATGTAGTTTTCGAGCTCGCGGACCTCGGGGACGAGCATGGGCTCACGGCTGAGGGCGACCTGGCCGGTGACTCCCTGTCCGAGGTGGATGCGCAGGCGTTCGATTTCCGGGCGATGGCCGATCTGGAAGCGCATGCGGAGGTCGTTCATGCGGGTATCGATGAGGAGGATGGCGAAGATGCGATAGTCGATGACGGCGCGAACGAGGGCGGCGGTGCGCTGCAGGAGGGTTTGGAGATCGAGGGTGGTATTGAGGGCGTCGGTGAGTCGCAGGAGGAATTCAGTCTGGCCCGGCTCGACGCGGATGGTGGGCGCGGCGGCAGGCGCAGCAGGGCCAGTGGGGCGGTAATCGCCCTCAAAAGACTCGGGGTGATTTTGAGGGGTGGGCTGGGGGCGAGTTTCGGACACGATTCTCCTGTTGACCTGACATGATAGAGCATCTCTCCCGATGCTGTAGAGTGATCGAGATTGGCCCTGGGTGAGCGTTCGCCGGATGGAACGTTCACCTTGGGCGGGCATCTTCTTCGAGCCCATCAGGAGAGATGCTGTTCTTGATGGTTGCGGCTAGCGCGCGAAAGAGTCAGGCGCAGGAGATCATTTGGGGGGTATCGGTTCGAGAATGCGAATGTCAGGAAGATTGCGGTAGCGCTCGGCGAAGTCCATGCCGTAGCCAATGACGAATTCATTGGGAATGCTGAAGCCGATGTAGTGAGCCTGGATGGGTTGGAGCCGGCGGGACGGCTTGTCGAGCAAGGCTGCGATGCGAATGGAACGCGGCTTGTGGCGCTCGAAGTGGCTCTGGAGGAAGCTGAGAGTGATGCCGGTGTCGAGGATGTCTTCGACGACGATGATGTGGCGGCCCTCGATAGGCTCGGCGAGGTCTTTGATGAGCTGAACGGCGCCGCTGGAGTTGGTTCCGGATTTGTAACTGGAAACGGCGACAAAGTCGAAGGTGCAGTCGACATCGATGGCGCGCGCCAAGTCGGCAAGGAAGATGGCCGCGCCTTTGAGGACGCCGACCAGCACGACGCTTTCGCCGCGCAGGTCTTCGCGGATCTGGCGGCCCATTTGCTGGACGCGAGCGTGAATTTGCTGGCGGCTGAAGAGAACGCGGAGATTTTCAGTAGCGGGAAACTCGGGCTGGTCGGGCATGATGGTCAGCCACCAGTTTATCGTGCATGACGGCGGGGATGGGGTGAGCCGGCCACTCCGTGCATGCGATGGGGCATCTGGTGCGTCTATATACTGAAAGGTGCGCCATCCGAAATTGGATGGCGCGCATTGAGATAGCGGTTATTCATGTATCCATTCATTCATATTGGTCGATTTACGATTGGCACCTTCGGCATCATGCTGTGGCTGGCCGCAGTGTTTGCGGCCTGGGTGCTACACCTGAACTTCAAGCGCTGGAAGATTGACGCGGACGCGATCAGCATCATCGCGTTTGCGACAGTGGCAGGGGTGGTGGGCGCGAAGCTTTACCACGTGCTGGAGAAGCCGGAACGTCTGATGGAGCATCCGTCGCTGCTGATCAGCAGGGCAGGATTTGCGTGGTTTGG
>JAJZJJ010000006.1 GCA_021810175.1 Acidobacteriota bacterium
CGCGTGCGCTTCGCATGCGGTGCTTTCAGGGCCGGCGATTGAGCGCATTGCCAGCTCGCGGCTGGAAGAGCTGGTGGTGACGGATTCGATTCCGCTGGCGGAAGAAGCGCAGAAGGTGGAGAAGATTAAGGTTCGTTCGATTGCGGGTTTGCTGGCCGCAACGATCGAGAACATTCACATGGAGACGAGCGTGAGCTCGCTGTTCAATTAAGAGCAGCTTTCAGCTATTAGGTTCTAGCTTTTAGCTAAATGTCTTGAGGGAAGAGGTTTGCCGGATCTGAGAGGGCCCGGCTTAACAAAAGGGAGCGGAGAAAAGGAAGCGGCTAAGAGCTAAAGGCTTCTCTCCCGTGCCCGAAAGGAAAAACGATGATTACGCAGGAAGTGGTACAGGCAACGCCCCGCGAGGGCAAGTTCAACAAGAATGCGGCCCGGCGCGTGCGCGCCAAGGGGCGGATTCCGGCGGTGGTGTATGGAGCGGCGCAGCCGCCGCAGGCGATCGAGCTGGATCCGAAGCAGATGACACGGATTCTGCACTCGGAATCAGGTCACAATTCGATTTTTGACCTGGAAGTTGCCGGCGCGAGCGACAGGACCAAGGCGATGATCGTGGACTGGCAATATGAGCCGATCAAGGGCAACCTGATTCACATTGATCTGAAGCGGATTGCTTTGGACAAGCCGATTCGGGTGTCAGTGCCGGTTCACCTGACGGGTACGGCGGCCGGCGTGAAGGTGCAGGGCGGGATTCTGGACCAGGTGATGCGCGAAGTGGAAGTGGAGTGCCTGCCGGGGGATATTCCGTCGCACATCGATGTGGATGTTTCGGAGCTGGTGTTTGGCACGGTGCTGCGGGTCGACGATCTGCCGCATGGCGGCAAGCTGAAGTTCCTGACAGACGGTGGCAACACGGTCGCGCACATCGTTTCCGTGAAGGAAGAGGCTGCGCCATCTGCCGATGCTCTGGCGATGGCTGGCCCGACGGAGCCGGAAGTAGCCAAGAAGGGCAAGGCCGAGGCTGAAGGCGAGACCAAAGGCGAGGCCAAGAAGTAGGTGGCGGGCGTGTTCCTGGTGGTGGGGCTGGGGAATCCCGGCATCGAATACCAGTTCACGCCGCACAACGCCGGCTTTCTCGCGATGGATGCGCTGGCAGACGAATACGGGGCGGTGGTGAGCAACCGGCGCTGCCGTTCGCTGACCGGCAAGGTGCAGATCGCGGGGCGGGAAGTGATCCTGGCCAAGCCGGAGACGTACATGAATCTGAGCGGGCTGGCAGTAGCGGCGCTGGTAAGGGAGTTTGAGGCCGATCCGCTGAAAGACCTGCTGGTGGTGTACGACGAACTGGATTTGCCGTTGGGAACAGTCCGCGTGAAAGAACGCGGCAGCCCGGCGGGGCATAACGGAGCGCGATCGATTACAGGGTCGCTGGGAACGAGCGACTGGGCGCGCATCCGGATCGGAGTAGGGCCTGCGGGAAGCGAGGACGCGTTTCGCAGGGGAAAGGATTATCTGCTGACGCCGATGCGCAAAGCCGATTTGAATGTGCTGGGCGATGCGCTGGACAAGGCGGTGAAGGCAGTGGAAACGGTGGTGGCGCGTGGTGTTGGCGCCGCCATGAATGAGTTCAACCGGCGGGAGCAGAACGGCTCCGCGGAGTAACTGACAATTTACGGGAAGCAGACGGCGAACCGCTGCCGGTTTCTCGAGGAAAAGAGAAATAGATGGGACGTTTTTACGAAGTGATGTTCATAGTTCGGCCGGATATCGCGGACGAAGAACTGGATAAGCTGATCGCGGGGCTGGAGCATACCGTGGTCAACGGTGGCGGGACGGTGCGGTCGACCGAGAAGATGGGCCGGCGCAAGCTGGCTTATCTGGTGCGGAAGTTCAATGAAGGCAACTACGTGTTGCTGACGATCGACGCGGATGGTCCGCTGGTGGCGGAACTGGAGCGGCGCCTGCGTGTGACGGAGCCTGTGATCAAGTTCCTGACGGTGCGCATGGATGAAGAAGACAAGCGCATCGAGAAGCTGAAGGCGATCCGGGCGAGCCGCCAGAAGTTGAGCAGCCAGGGACCTGCCGAGGCTGGCGAATCTGGTGCAGACGACGCGGAAGCGGCCGAAGCCGCGGAAGAGCCTGAAGAGGCGAAAGCCGAGGCTTGATTTCGAGGCGGTCTGCACGGGAGTGATCGCGGAGGCGGCTGGTAGCCGTCGAGACAGAAATGATTGACCCGTCACCCAAGGTGGCGGAGAAGGATAAGAGAAATGAGTGACGAGACGACGCAACGCGCGGCTGATGGCGGCGCATCCAGCTCTGGACATGGTGCGGGCCGCTCCGCGGGTGGAGCGCGACCGGCTGCTGGCGGGCGCAAGTTTTTCCGCCGCAAGAAGGTCTGCAAGTTCTGCACGGAGAAGATCGACGCGGTATCGTATCGTGACGTACGGCTGCTGCAGCAGTTTGTGGCCGAGCGCGGCAAGATTGTGCCCCGCCGGCTGACGGGTGTGTGCACGACGCACCAGCGGCGGCTGACGCGGGCGATCAAGCAGGCGCGGAATATCGCGCTGCTGCCTTTTGCGGCGCGCTACTAGTTTATTGAGCGATGGAGCGCCGGAGAAGCGCGGCAATGCGCCGCGCCGGTGCGCGAAGACGGGAGAAGATTCATGGAAGTCATTCTGAAGCAGGATATTGAGAAGCTCGGCCACCGTGGCGACATTGTGAAGGTCGCCGACGGCTATGGGCGCAACTATCTGCTGCCGAAAAAGCTCGCCCTGGAGGCGACGGCAGCCAACAAGGCCGTGATTGAGCAGATGAAGGCGGCGGCGGTTCGCCGCTCGGCGAAGGAAAAGGAAGAGGCAGCGCAGCTGGTAACGCAGCTGGATGCGGTTTCGCTGGTTTTCGAGCGCAAGGTGGGCGATCACGATCACCTGTTCGGTTCGGTGACGTCATCGGACATCGCGCAGCAGCTTGAAGCGAAGGGTTTCCAGATCGATCGCCGCAAGGTGCACCTGGACGAGCCGCTGAAGCAGACGGGCGAGTTCCACATTCCGGTGAAGCTGCATCGCGAAGTGACCGCGCACGTGAAGGTGGTGGTGAAGGCCGAAGAGCAGGAAGTCGCCGCCGAGTAAAGCGAAGCCCTCGGCTGGTTTCGCAGACGGGGGATTTGTTTCAGGCTGTTCCGTTCCATGAAGAGCGTGGGCCACGAGGCTCACGCTCTTTTGCGTCTGGCCACAGGGTGAAAAGCGGCGACAGCGCAGCCGATTTTCCTGCCAGGGTGGGGAGCGGCGGCCAGAGAGTTCAGCACGCCAGAGAGAAAAGCCGCCGGTCATAGGCGGATTATGGGCGGCCCTTCTTATTCTTCTGTCGGGGTCTTTTTGAGGGGTTTGCGGGCGAAGTAGTAGAGGGAGAATGCGAGCAGACAGAACATGCCGACGGAGACCCAGTCGTTGTAGAGGAAGGTGTGGGGCAGGGTGATGATGTTTTCCTTGTGGACAATGCTTTCGTAGAGTTTGAGCGCAACGCCCATGAGGCCCATGATGCCGCCGGCGGCGATGAGCCCGCTGGCGTAGAGGGAGCCGGGGCTGATTTCGCCTTTGAGTTCTTCCTCTTCGCCGGATTTGGCGGCGGCTCGGTCAATGAACCAGCGAATGAGGCCGCCGACGAAGATGGTGAGAGTGGTGGCGATGGAAAGATAGGCTCCGACGGCGAAGGAGAGTGAGGAAATCCCGAGCAGCTCAACGGCGATGACGAGGAAGACGCCGATGAGGACGAGTCCCCAGGGAAGCTGGCGCGTGAGGATGCCGTTGATGACGGTGGCCATGAGCCGGGCTTGTGGGGCGGCGGCACGGGCGCTGCCGATGCCTTCCACCCACTGGACTTCGATTTTGCCGTCCTTCGGGTTGTAGAGGTATTTGCCATCGGGGAGGATATGGGAGCCGAGCGCGTTGAGGACGATGTACTGGGAGGATGGCGCGAGGTAGGTGGTGTGGTTGGAGCGGGTGATCTGGATTTCCGTGCGGTCGAAGTGGCCCTGGACCTGGACGCCCTGTTGGGGAACGCTGATGTTCCACGGCATGGACATGGGGTGGAACTCTTCAAGTGCGCGGTTCATGGCGTTGAGAGTGGCCCCGATGGCGACGGTAGAAACGCAGACACCGATCATGAGCGCGAGCTGCTGCTTCCATGGAGTGGCGCCGATGAGGAAGCCGGTCTTGAGGTCCTGCGAGGTGTCGCCGGCGTTGGCGGAGGCGATGCAGACGACGCCGCCGATGGTGATGGCGAGCGCGCCGAAGGCGGGGGCGGTCCAGCCTTTGACAAGGAAGATGGCCGAAGTGGCCATGAGCGTGGCGATGGTCATGCCGCTGATGGGATTGGCGGAGCTACCGATCAGACCCACAATCCGCGATGACACGGTGACGAAGAGGAAACCAAATATCACGATGAGGATGGAGGCGGCGATATTGGCGAAGACGCTGGTTTGTGCACCCGGAACCGGCTTGAAGGTGAGGAAGAAGAAGATGAGGACGACGATGACGATGCTGCCGACCAGGACGGCGCTCATGGGGAAGTCACGCTGGGTGCGGGGGGTATCGCTGGATGCGGCTGCGGTTTTGGAGGCGGACTTGCGGAGGTCGGCAATGCCGGATTTGAGGGCGCTGACGATGGTGGGGGCGGTCTTGAGAAGGGTGAGGAGTCCGGCAGCGGCGACTGCGCCCGCGCCCATGGGGCGAATGTAGGCGGCCCAGAGGTCGCCGGGAGACATTTGGGAAACAGGCTTGGTGCCGGGGTAGAGGGCTCCGGGGAAGTGCGAGCCGAAGAAGTAGATGGCGGGCATGAGGACGAGCCAGGAGAAGACGCCGCCGGCGAAGATGGTTCCGGCGACGCGGGCACCGATGATGTAGCCGACGCCGAGGTATTCGGGGGTGACGTCGGCGCGAATGGCGGCGCCTTTCAGGATGTGCTGGGAGCCGAGATCGGGCTCATAGTTGGGCGTTCCGGGCCAGGCGGCGAGCAAGTTGGAGTTTTGAAAGAGGGTGTAGAGGGAGCCGAGGCCGAGTGCGAGGAAGACGCGGCTGGCAAAGGATCCGCCACGCTCGCCGGCGAGGAGAACATCGGCGCAGGCGGTTCCTTCGGGGTAGGTGAGGTTGCCGTGCTCCTCGACGATGAGCTGGCGGCGGAGGGGAATCATGAAGAAAACGCCGAGCCAGCCGCCGAGCAAGGCAAGGATGAAGATGCGCGAGTACTCGAGATTGAAACCGAGGAAGATGAGCGCGGGCAGGGTGAAGATGACGCCAGCGGCGATGGACTGGCCGGCGTTTCCGGTGGTCTGGACAATGTTGTTTTCAAGGATGGAGGCACGGCCGAGCGCGCGGAGCACACTGATGGAGAGTACCGCGATGGGAATGGATGCGGCGACGGTGAGTCCGGCTTCAAGGCCGACGTAGACCGTGACGGCGCCGAAGACCAGGCCGAAGAAGCTGCCGAGGAGGATGGCGCGGAAGGTGAACTCTTTGCGATTTTCGCTGGGGCTGACGTAGGGCTGAAAGCTGTTGGTGCTCAAAGCTGGCTGCCTCCGTGGTGCGCTGGAAATACTGCCGGAAGGGGTGAGTGTACCAGCCAGAGGAAGGGATGGGAACAAAAGAAAGGCGGAGATCACAAGGGTTGTGGGATGGCTGCGCAGGGCGGGTGGCCGGCGGGCATCCGCGGTCACAAGAAAAAAGGCCCGTGAGGGAACGGGCCCGAAGGGTAGATCAGTTTTGGCGGTAGCTGCGCTGGTAAGTGCGGGTCATGCGGTCGTGCCAGCCGAGGCGGTCTTCGTCAAAGAGCGACCAGAGGAAGCCGAGACCGAGAGGGAGGGCTGAAAGCAGGGTGGCTCCGACGCGGGCGCGCATGGCTTCGCGCGTGGGGTTTTCATCGTCGAAGGTGCAGAGGGCGATCCCGGCATAGCGCATGCCGGGCGTGCCCTCGGCTAAATTGAGGAAAAGGTACTGGTAAAGGGTATAAAGCGCGAGCAGTGCACCTGCGGCGGCGGCGATGGCGAATTTGCCGGTGGGCAGGTGCGGCGTGCAGGTGACGAACGCCGCCACGAAGATGAGGAATCCGCCAGCGACGAGGCAGAGATCTACGATTCCGGCCATGAGGCGGTCCTCAAAATTGGCGGTGTAGATGGGGGGATCGAGCAGGAGTGAGCTTTGCGATGCTCTGGCCGAAAAATCGGCGGGTAACCCGGCGGCGACAGCCCCGGGCTCTTCGTCGAGGCGGATGGCATTCCAGTCGGGGATGGCGGGCGCGGGCTCCGGTTCAACCTGGATGGGGGGAGCGGCAACGGTGGCGTCGACAGCTTCGGGCTCAGCTTCAAAGATGCGGAGCTGCGACTGCTCCTCGCTGAGATCGTGTGCCGGGCCGTGTTCGTGGCGGGGCCGCGCCTTGTGGGGCGCGACGAGTTCACGGGGGAACTCGATGATGCGTGCCGGGAGCGGCTGTGGGGGTTCGATGGGTGCGGCCGCAAGCTCTTCGAGCAGGGAGAGAGTTTCGGAATCTTCGGCGGGCCCGGATGAAACAGCGGGGAGGGCTGATTGTTCTGAGGGAGATTCGGTTGTGGACGCGGGTTCGTCCAGAGAGGGGATTGCGCTGGTTTGGGGCGCAGGTAGAGGGGCGGGCTGCACGGGCTCGAGGAGCGGTGCGGGGTGGGCGAACAGCTCTTCGACCTGCGGAGCGGCGTCAGAGAGTGGAAGCACTGCCGGTATGGGCTCCTCGGTGGCAGGGGCTGCGAATTCGGCCCAGCGGCTGACGCGCACGCGGGGCTCCGCGGGGACGGGGATTTGTGAAGCGCCGGTTTCAAAGAGGCTGGGCTCGGCGTCGGGCTGCGAGGCGCGCTGCGTCTGGGCGTGTGCCGGTATTTCCTGAGGAGCACGTTTAACGAGGCGGGCGGGCGCCGCGGCGGCTTCCTGCTCGAGCATTTCGCGGTAGCTGGGTGCCTTAGAGTAGCGCTCGGCCACGCGCGCCGCGATGCGGCTTGTCGAGGGCTGCCGTGGGCCGGCAGCGAAAGAAGGTTCGATTTCGGCGAGCCGCCCCTGCATTTCAGGCGAGAGTTTACGGCGCGAGCGATGCTCGCTGAGTTTGGCGTTGATTTCTTCTTTCCAAGCAGGCAGGCTCTGCGATGTGCTCAAGGTTCCCTCATACCTTCCGTCCCGGTCTTCCATTGCAAGGGGTCGAGCCAGGGCGTCTGTGTGTTAACAGAATCAATCCAACGAGGATTGGAAAGGAAGTCACCAGAGATGTACGTGCACGTTCGCGTGCATGCTTTGCACGCGTGATCCGGGCCGACACTTCATCACCAGAGCGGCGGGGTTTCCCAGTTCTGACGGCATGCACCTGCTTTGCTATGCTGGTGCTTGCCCCCGCAATGAAACTCCGCTGGTTTTGGTTTATCACGCTGCTTTCCCTGTGTCATCCGCAGCTTCGTGCGCAGGTGGTAACCACCCAGCTACCTCCCGCGCGAAGAGGGGCGACGGCGCTGCCGCAAGCTCCCGCGCCGGAAGTGTCACTGCCCGTAGCGCAGGTGGTGCAGCAGCCGCCAGCAGGCACGCCGGTGAGGATGCAGTACGACCATCTGAAAGTGCTTCCGGTGCCGCACGGGAACGAGTACTTGCTACACGGGCACATCATTCTCTACTACCGGGACTACATTGTTCATGCGGATCAGGCGACGTATAACAGCGCAACCGGCGAGATCGTGGCGTCGGGTCACCTGATGGTGGATGGCGGTCCCGATGATGAGCATATTCTGGCCGATCGCGGGCGGCTGAATGCCCGGAAAAATACGGCGGATTTTTACAACGTGACCGGTACGCTGGGCGTGCGCAAAGTGAGCGGCCGGCGAGCGGTGTTTACGTCGGAAAATCCGTATGTGGTGACGGGCAAGGAGGTGCAGCAGCTGGGCAAAGGCCACTACCGCGTGATTGACGGCACGATGACGGCCTGCCGGCTGCCGAAGCCGGACTGGCGATTCTATGCACACCACATCGAGCTGAACAACGGCAAGGCCATGGCGATGAATGCGAACTTCCGGCTGTTTGGCGTACCGGTTTTATGGGTGCCGTATGTGAAGCACGAGATCCGGAACATGCGGACGAGCGGCATTCTGCTGCCGGTGGCGGGGAACAACTCGATGTATGGCGGGGTGGTGGGAGATTCGGTGTACATGACGCTGGGGCGCAGCGCGGATCTGGTGGCCGGATCGCTGCTTTACACGCGGCGCGGGTTTGCTCCGTTTGCCACCTTTCGTTACCGGGGAGTGGGAGATAACTACGGGCTGATTCGTTTTCGGAGCCTTCTGGACCGGCACACGGGAATCAACAACCTGGGTGGTGTGGATTTTCTGGCGGATGGGCGGTATGACTTTTCGCCGCATACGCGGGCGGTGATTGATTCGGAGTATCTGAGCTCGTATCGATACCGGCTGACGTTTGAGCAGAATTATTCGGCGGCCATTGATTCCGAGATTCAGTCGCAGCTTTACCTGGAACACGAGGGGGATGGATTTGCCGAGGCGATTCACTTTAATCGCTACCAGAACTTCGAGAATGTGAACCCTTCGGGCGATGAAGTGCGCATTCTTCACCTGCCACAGGCGGATCTGACGGCTGTGGATCATCGACTGCCAGGGACTCCCGTGGAGTGGGGCTATTCGATCTCGTCGGGGGCGCTGTCACGGTATGACTTCAACCCGTATGGGACGGCGTTTCGGACCGGCTCGGAGATTCCGCGAGTAGATATCTGGCCGTGGATGAACGTGCCGCTGCACGGTGGGGGATGGAATTTCCGTCCGGAGCTGGCGATGCGCGACACCTGGTATGACAAGAGCCAGGAGGCGACAGGTCTGACGCATTTTCCTGTGCTGCGCGGCGAGTCGATCAACCGCTTCGACGTGGAGACGGGCTTTACGCTGCGGCCGCCGGTGGTGGGACGGGATTTTGACGAGCCGTGGGTGCGGCGCGTGTTTGGCGGAGACTTGCGGCACACGCTAGCACCGTCGATTCAATATCGCTACGTGACGGGAATCAATGATTTCAGGAAGATTCTGCGCTTTGACGATACGGATGTGGCCAGTGATACGAACGAGATTGAATATGGTCTGACGCAGCGGCTGTATTTGAGGCATCTGAAGCCGCATCCATGCACGGGCGAGGCCGCGCTGGGGCCAGCAAAGGAGTGCGGCGGCGGTACGCTCGACTGGATGAGCCTGCGCGTTGCACAGAAGTACTACTTCAATTCGACGTTTGGCGGAGCGGTGACGCCGGGAACTCCGAATCCGCTACTGGCGACGCTGGATTTTACGGGCGTGGATTTTCTGACCGGCCCGAGGCATTATTCTCCGGTGATTTCACGGTGGAGGATCAATACGCCTTCGGGCGCATCCGCAGAGTGGGATCTGGACTACGACACCAAGGCCGGGCATATTACATCGAGCAATGTGTACGCAAATTACCAGCGCGGCAACTACCGGCTGAAGGCAAGCGATGCATACCTGGATACGGTGATTGGCGTGCCGCCGGGAACGGTTTCCACACCGGCGAATCCGACGGACAGGCCAACGCCTTATAACCAGCTGAACCTGAGTGCGATTTACGGATCGTCGGCGCGCCGCGGATTCAATGTAGGGGCGGCGACGGGCATTGATGTGGAGCACGGAAAGATGCAGTATGGCGCCGTGCAGGCGATGTACAACTGGAACTGCTGCGGCTTTACGGTGGAAGTGCGGCACTTCTCGCTGGTGAACATCCGCAACGACACGGAAGAGCTTTTCAGCTTTACGCTGGCTGGGTTTGGTTCGACGGGGATTCCGCGCAGCGCGAGGATTTTCTAGCAGTCTGGGGCGGGACCGGTGCAAAGGCGGCAGGCACGAGGCGACCTTGTGCAGACCTGTGCCTTGCTGGCTCGCTTTTTAGTAGAGCCAGTTGGAAGGTGTGAATGGTCCCCGGCTTTTCGGGTGTTGCCGGCGGAGGTGAGTTTTGCAGGAGCTGCCGCATCTGCTCCTGGTCGACGCCATGGGTGATGACGCGACGTGCATAGTCGGCAACGAGGAATACACCTTGGGCGTAGTGCATGTTGGGTCTTCTGTCGCCGCCGTTGTATGCGCCCGCGGCCTGGTGCTGGTTCCCGTTAAATTTCGTGAGCAAGTTGCTTAGCAACAGCCCGGCATAGGTGGTGAGGACAGGAGTGCTGACGTGCGTGAGGTCCAGCTTTCTGGGCGGACGCAGTCTCGGAGGCAACTGGGAGTAATCGCGTGTATCCCGCAGGTAAAGCAAGTGCGCATAGCGGAGAGTGCTTTGGGTGATTTGCCAGGGACCGAGGGAATAGTCCCGGATGAGGAGCCAGCCACGGCGGCGCCTGAGGAGAATGTCGCCTGGCTGCCAATGGCGAACCCAGACTGTGTGGTGGAGATCGCCGCGGACATCGATGAAGTTGTTCTCCATGGCGCCGACGCCGATGAGCATGGAGAGAGGAATGTGATAAAAGTTCGCGACGTCAATCATATCGATGGCGAACTGATGGGCGTCCTGGGGTGTGAGCACCTTGTCGGGGGGTATGAGATGGAGCTGCACGCGGGGATCGGTTCTGCTTTTGAAGAGGATGAAGCGGGCAACTGCAAGAGTGAGCAGCGTGCGGGGCAATTGGAGAAGGTGTTCGTGGGGCGGGCGCTGGTAAACCCGCTCGATGATGGTGGTTTGACGGGACCACTTGCTGATTTGGGATGAGGGCGGAGAGCTTAGATTGAAGTTGGGAATCTGGCCTTTGTTCTGGAGCGCAAGCATCCGGTTGGACTGGGAGAGGTAGTCATTTGGCAGAACGACATAGATACGATAGTTGGGATGATTTGGGTTGCTGGGTCGCCGGATGAGGATTTTCGTTCCGTTGAGGGACTGCAGGGACTGGAGATATTCGAGGCGAAGGTAAGCGGCGAGTGAGGTGGCGTAGCGGCCGACGGAGGCGAGGAGATTTCCGTTGGGCATGGCGAGTTCGACGGAGCCGTCCGGCTGCAAATGAGGAACTAGCAGTGCGGCGGGTTGCGGGGGCGGCATGGAGGCTACCGGATAGTGGCGTACCAGGTACGCAAGGACGCCGAGCGACGCCAACAGCGTCAGCCAGAGCAGCAGAACGGAAATGGTTCTCGACTTCGACATCCTCTTCCATCCTGCCTGATCGTCAAGTTGCATGCCCACGTGCGCCGATCGACGCGGCTGTGGCGTGCGGTTGCGCCGGCAAGGCTGAAGCCCGCAGGCGGGAGCCGCTGCCGCTGGATGCGACACCGAGTCCCGCTGCGGGAATTTTCTGGCGATTACCGCTTCAACGCAGCAGCCTCTGACGCACTGGCCCGGTTGAGGCGCTCGATGGAAGCGGGGTCAAGCTGGAGCCTGGTCGCTTCGACGAGGGTCTGGAGCTGGCGCTCACTGGTGGCGCTGGCGATGGGTGCTGTGATCCCGGGCTGTGCGATGAGCCAGGCGAGGGCGACACATGCCGGAGTGGAGTTGTGCTGTTTGGCGACGGCGTCGAGCGCGTCGATGACGGAGAGTCCACGCTCATTGATGTATTTGCCGACCATGCCGCCGCGGGTCTTGCCTTCGGCGTCAGAAGCGGTGCGGTACTTGCCGGTGAGGAAGCCGGCAGCGAGCGCAAAGTAGGGAATGACGCCGATGTTGTACTTTTCGACGACCGGAAGCAGAGTGGTTTCGAATTCCTGGCGGAAGACGAGGTTGTAGTGCGGCTGCAGGGAGACGTAGCCGGGAAGCTTGTGTTTGCGGCTGGTTTCGATGGCTTCGGCGAGACGCTTGCCTGAGTAGTTGGAGGCGCCGATATAGCGTACTTTGCCGGATTGAATCAGTTTGGCGTAAGCCTCGAAGGTTTCTTCGAGGGGCGTGGATTCGTCGTCCTTGTGGGACTGGTAGAGGTCAATGTAGTCGGTCTGGAGACGACGGAGGGAATCTTCGACGGCCTGCTGGATGTAAGCGGCTTTGAGGCCCTGGCTGCCGTCGCCCATGTCCATGCCGACTTTTGTGGCGAGGATGATCTGCGAGCGCTTGCCGGAGTGTGCGAACCACTTGCCGATGATGGTTTCCGATTCGCCGCCTTTGTGGCCGGGAGCCCAGCGGGAGTAGACGTCGGCAGTGTCAATGAAGTTGAGGCCGGCATCGAGGGCTTGATCAAGCTGGCGGAAGCTGTCCGACTCTGAGAGTGTCCAGCCATAGACGTTGCCGCCGAGGCAGAGCACAGGGACGTGCAGTCCCGAAGGACCGAGTTGGCGTTTCTGCATGATTTCTCCTTTGTTGTATCTGATGACCGGGTGCCGCAATGCGATCCGGTTGCCTGAGGTCAAGCGTTTGTGCTGGAATGGCAGCCATGAAAAGACGAGCCTTCCTGCAGTCCTCGCTATTGGCCTCCGGATCTTTGCTGCTCTGCCGGGGCGGCCTTGCACAGATGATGTCCGATTCCGCCGTTCCTGTGAACCTCGCGATTGACACCTCTCAACTGGGTCATACGATTCAGTCGAATTTTACCGGACTGAGTTACGAGCAGGCACAGATGGGGAATCCGGATTTCTTTGCCGGAACGAATACGCAGCTTGCGGGTCTGATGCAGACGCTGGGAAGGCATGGCGTGCTGCGGATCGGCGGCAACACGAGCGAGTATACGTTCTGGAATCGGAATGCGAAGCCGACGAAGGCAGACATGCACCTGGCCGCGGGTCCGGACAAGGGGCACCATGCGCCGCCGAACGTGACGATCACGCCGGACGCGGTGCGGAATCTGCGGGATTTTCTGGATCGGACCGGATGGACGGTAATTTACGGCCTGAACCTGGGCAAGGGCACGCCGGAAAACGCAGCGGACGAAGCCGCATTCGTAATGGAGACCATTGGGCAGGAAAAGCTGGTGGCTTTCCAGGTGGGGAACGAGCCGGATCTGTTCAACCGCAATGGTCTACGGCCCTCGACGTGGACGGTGGACGATTATTTGCAGGATTGGGGGCGGTTTTTCAAGGCAGTGCGCGCGCGTGTACCGAATGCGCCGTTTGCGGGGCCGGACACGGCCGGTATTGTGAGCTGGCTGATGCCGTTTGCGGAGAAGTTCAAGGACGACGTGAAATTTATTTCATCGCACTATTATGCGGAGGGTCCGCCGACGAATCCGGCGATGACGATTGAGCGGCTTTTGAAGCCGAATCCGCGGCTGGAGGGTGAGATTGCGGCGGTGAAGCAGGCGCAGCAGGCAACAGGACTGCCATTCCGGCTGACGGAGACGAATTCGTGCTACCAGGGCGGCAAGCCGGGTGTGAGCGACACGTTTGCGGCAGCGCTGTGGGCAGGTGATCTGATGTACCAGGAAGCGTCGGTGGGGAGCATCGGGATCAACTTCCACGGCGGCGGCTATGGATGGTACACGCCGATTGCGGGGGCGCCGGAGGCGGGTTTCCTGGCGCGACCGGAATACTACGGCATGCTGCTGTTTGCGCAGGCGGGTCCGGGCAGGATGGTGAGCGCGAAGCTGAGTGGAACGGAGGATGCTCCGCTGCTGACGGCGTATGCGCTGCGTGGCGAAGACGGGCAGTTGCGGGTGGCGCTGTTCAACAAGAACCTGGATAAGGATGTGATGGTGAGCATCTCCGGCAGCAATGGACTTGGGGCTACGGTGATGCGGCTGGAGGCTCCGCGGGTGGATGATACGACGGATGTAACGTTTGGCGGCAGCGTGGTGGGCGTTGATGGCCGGTGGCTCCCGCTGGTGGAAGAACGCGTGCCGAGCAAGAACGGCCTGTTTCTGCTTCGTATGAAAAGGGCTTCCGGTGCGCTGGTGATCTTCAGCTAAGTTGCGCTGAGAAAACAGGACAACGAGGCGTCCGCTCGGAGCGGGCGCTTTCGTTGTTTATGCGCCGCCATGACAGGCGAGGATGAGGAGCGCGTTGAGGCCAGAATGAAGATGGCGGTGGTTCAGGCGGTATAGCGGAGCCAGCTCTGTCACGATTCCATGTTGAGGATTTTCCTGTCGATCGGGGCGATCCACTTGCGAGCCTCAGGGCTCAATGCGCGGCGGTCCACACTGCCCAGAGCACCACGATCATCATGAAGATGACGTAGACGCGGAGTCCCCATAGAAGGAGCAATTCTTTTCCGCGCAGGCGTCGCCGCGAGATAGGTTTGTTCTTCTCCAGAACCAGTTGGCTTCGTTCCAGAGAGGAGAGAACCCATTCGGTTTCGGCATGTTCGTCCATGTGCTTCTCCTTGGATTCGCGCTTCAATGAAGGACTCCTTCTCTTCTATAGCCTGGCGATCCCGGCAAACGCGTTTGGCATGATGACACTGATTCCGTAGAGAATGCCGGCAGCCGCCAGCAAGATGACAATGAGAGTGGTGAGAACATTCGCCAGAGTGGAGCCTGGCGTGTCGCCCATGATTTCCTTGTCATTCACCAGCAGGTAGAGAAAGACAAGAGCCGGAGGCATGGCGAGAACCGCGATGACATTGACGACGAGCACGACGAAGACCAGAGGCAATCCCGGCGTGAGCACGATGCCGGCGGCAATGGCCGCACACAAAAAGAGCACCGAATAAAAGGTCTTCCCTTCGCGAAAGGGCAAATTGAGGCTGTGCGGGCGACGAGCGACTTCACCGAAGGCATATGCCGAAGAGGTAGAGATGGTAATTGCCGCAACAACACCAGCTTCCACCATGCCCAGTGCGAAGAGTGAGGCGCCGAAGCGGCCAACGACCGGTACTAATGCCTGGGCGAACTGGGCTGCCTGAAAATTGCCCGCGCTCATCTGGCGGGCAAAGAGCGGAGCCGTTGCCAGAATCACCCCTACCGCTGCCAAGGCTGCGAGCAGGGCGCCAATGAACGTGTCGATTCGTCCATAGCGGATATCCTTTTCCGTCAGGCCCTTGTCGACCGTGGCGCTCTGCTGAAAGAAGAGCATCCAGGGTGTCACGGTTGCGCCGATGTCGGAGAGGACGATGAGGACGGTTTCCTTGTCCAGATGGGGCATGGGCTTCCAGGTCACGAATGCATGCGCAATCGCACCCCAGTGGGGGTGAGTCATGAGAGCCACAGGGATGAAGATGAGATTGAAGATGGCGGCCAGCAGCGTAACGCGCTCCCATGTCCAGTAGCGATGACTCAACAGAGCCGCGTATACGACGACGAGCGACAGGAGGATGCCTGCCCATGGTGGAATGCCAAAGAAGCTCAGCCCGGCGCGGATGGCAATGAACTCGGTGATCAGGGTGAGGAAATTGCCGATTCCGAGGTCGATCATGGAGAACCAGCCCCAGAACGGTCCGAAACGTTCGAAGATCAACTCGGCGTGGCCGCGATGCGTGGCGGCCCCGAGGCGGACCGTCATCTCCTGTACGACCAACGCCATGGCAAAGGTGAGAATAACGAAGGGAAGGAAGAACCCGATGCCATATTTAGCGCCGGTAGCCGCATAGGAGAGCATGCTGGGGCCGTCGTTTTCCCCGAGCATGACAAGAATGCCGGGGCCTATCAGAAGCCAGAGGAGCCAGGCCCGCGAAAGGATGCCGCGGCTTTTGCGCGCCAATGAGACTCGCGCGCGATCGTAGGCCCGGTCAACATCTTCATGGGTAATAAGAACTTCGTCCTGGCCCGCGTTGACCGTCATGCTTTCCCTCGTTGGTTGAATGGCGTCCTGCTGCTCGAACGTCCCACCTGAATTCCCGGTGTGCGGATCGCAGTCCGAGGCATGAGCCGGCGGAGAAAATCCTTAGCAATAGTATGCCACGGATGTTAATGCCGGTTAACGTTGTGGTTTTGGCTGGATTATTCTTCGAGGGAGATTGGTTTGACCCAGACTTTTTCTGCAGCGGGGCGACCGAGGGTGACCTGTCCCTGGGCGGTTTCGATGACGATGGTCTGGTCATAGTTGTGAGAGACGACATGAAGGGTGGACTGGGGATCGATGCCGGCGCCGTGGAGGAAGAGCAAGAGCTTTGGGTCACGCTCGTAGAGGCTGGTGACGGTGTAGTCGGTGTCGTCTTCGGCCTCGAAGAGCGGCACGAGGCCCTGCTTGCGGCGGCGGGCGGGGCTTATCGGCAGGACTGAGTTGCCGTGCGGGCAGGTGCCGTGCTCGCCCAGTTTTTCGATGAGCTTGGCTTCGAATTCGGGCGAGACGGCGTGCTCGAGGCGTTCGGCCTCGTCGTGGACCTGGTACCACTCCATACCGAAGAGCTCAGAGAGCATGCGTTCGATGAGGTGATGGCGGAGGGCGGTCTTATAGGCGGTCTTTTTGCCTTTGGGCGTGAGGCGGACGATGCCGTCGGCTTTGACTTCAACGTAGCCGTCGCGCTTGAGGCGCTTGATGGCCATGGTGACGGCGGGCGGCGAGACGGAGAGCCAGTGGGCGAGGGTGACGGGCTGGACGGCCTGACCTTCGGATTCGGCTTCGAGGATGGCCTTGAGGTAGTCCTCTTTGGAGACGGTGATGGTGGGCTTCATCTGGAGTTCATGGTAAGCCGATCGATACGTGAAGACCAACAGCAAGGCTCGCGAAGCACGGCCACAGGAGTGTGGTGGAGGGCCTGACGGGCACTTAGAATAGGGTGCATTCCAGCCGTAATGGAGCGAGCCGTGAATTCAAGCGGAGTGCAACAGGAAATGGGCGATATGCCGGGTGCGAGTTCGATGCGCCGCCGTTGGATGGTGGGCTGGAGCAGCCTGATGTTTGCGATTTTGCAGAGCGCGTGTACGGCATTCATGGCGATGAGCGGGCTGCGGCTGGTGATTGGCATCAGTTCGACGGCAATTGCTGCGGGAATGCTGCCGCTGGCGAAGTTACACACAGATGTGCTGCGGATCCCGATGGTTCTTCTGGCGGTGATTGGGGCGGTTGCGAATCTGTATGTGATCTGGGAGATGCGCAGGCTGCGGGCGCGTCCGGCGGCGCAGTGGCGGGTTACTCCGATGAGCGAAAAGCAGAGGCACAGCGAGCGGGTGCAGATTATGCTGGCTGTGTTGACGCTGGTGCTGGTGGTGCTGGAGGAGTCCTTCCATATTTACCTGCACCACGTGATGTAGGCATCAGGAGCTAGGAGGCGGCTCGGATGCACGGGATTCCAGCGCGCGGATTTCCTCGTCGAGACGGGCGTGGAGGCGCTCGGAGAATCCGGCCGGCAGCTCGAAGACGCGATCGTCCGCAGTGAGGACAAGGATATTGCGGGTGGAGTCGAGTACGGCAGAGCAAATACTGCAGTGTTCGAGGTGTTTCTGCACCAGGTCGCGTGTTTCTGGAGGCAGCGAATTGTCGAGATAGCCAGAGATGGCGTCCCAGACGTGTTTGCAATCGATTACCACGGAAGCCACCTCCTCTTAGGATTCAGATGCTGGAGCTGGGGTGCAAGCTCTTTTTGCAGCATGATTCGCGCGCGATGCAACCGGACCTTTGCCGCTGACAGGGAAATGCCAAGTATTGCGGCACATTCGTTGACGCTGAGTTCTTCCAGCTCGCGCAGGAGGAAGATCTCGCGGTAGAGATCGGGGAGGTTATCGATGGAGGCGCGCAGGATGGAGCGGACCTCGGCGCGTTCGAGCGCTTCTGAGGGAATCTCGCGCCAGTCGCGAAGCAGGGCAGGACGTATGCCGGGCTGGTCATCGCCGGGGTCTTCAATAGATTCGGAGGGAAACTGGTTTCTGCGGCGCAGAATGGAGCGAGCCTCATTGAGCGCGATGCTGACCAGCCATGTGCCGAAGCGTGATTCCGCGCGGAAGGTGGAGAGGTTGCGATAAGCCTTGAGGAAGGCTTCCTGCGTGGCCTCTTCGGCGTCGGCCTCATTTTTGAGCATGGCCAGTGCCATGGCGTAGACGCTGCGCTCGTAAGGGCGGATGAGGTCGTGAAACTGCTCGCGCCGCCCGGCGAGAATAGCAGCGATGCGTTGTGATTCGTCCGGGATGGGTGTGGGTACGGTCACGAATTGGCGAGTCTAGCTCTGAAGAAGCGGGCAATCAAGGCATCGAGAGAAAACAGTCCTGCGCCGAAGATGAGCGCCATGAGGGAGGCGAAGAGGAAGGTGTAGGGATCGGCGTTGTAAAAGCGCCCGGGATGGGAGATGA
>JAJZJJ010000583.1 GCA_021810175.1 Acidobacteriota bacterium
TTTCCATTACGCAAATCGCCAGCGTCGCCGCCTGCTCCGAGGGCACCGTCAAATCACGCCTCCACTACGCCAAACGCCAAATGAAACAGATTCTCGAAGGAGAAAACCATGACAAAGCCATCCAATGACCTGCGCGATCGCCTGCTCGCCGCCCTGCCCCAGCCCGAAAATCTCCCCACCTACCGCGAAGAAACCGCTTGCGCACTCGCCAAGCACCACCGCGCCCTCCGCTGGGACAAGATTCTTGCGAACACAATCATCTTGTCCGCATGCGCCGTCACCGTGGTATTCATCTTCAATCCCGGCTTTTGGCACTTGGGCATGTCAGCGCTTCACAGCGTTGAACTCGGCACGGCCTTCTTGTACGGAGTGGGACTGTTCCTCCAGGTGCAATACAAAATCTACGAAAGCGAAATCGCCAATCTAAAGGAAATCAAGCAAGTCCAGCTACAAATCCTCGAGCTGCAAGCCTCACTGCAAAAGGAGCCATAACCCGCCTCCCACCCCTCCCCGAACCTGAGCATCGCGGAGGCGAAGTTGGAGTGGAATTGGCGTGCGAAGCACGCGTTTCGTTGGACGCGCAGTCCCCTGGACAGCCATTCCTAGTTATGCATTCCCGACTGATCCTTCGCCGGATACACCACCACATAATCAAACGGCGCTGGCTCGCCACCCTGCGGATACCCGATCAGCTCCAGCCGGTCGCCCGGCTTCAGCTTCACATTCCGCACCAGCTCCCGGATCGACGTATCCCCGTCGATTCTGTAGCCCGGCAGCTTGCGGTCCGCCGTCCAGTGCGCAATCTCCCTGCCGTTCAGCATCAGCTGGAATGTCGCCTCGCCGGTCCGCAGATCAAAATACTGCACGCCAATGTAGTAATTGCCGGCCTGCCGGTTCAGCACCGTACTCGCCGTGCATTCCGCGCGATGCAGACACACCTCCGCCTCGCCATGCGACGCATCCTCCCACGGAGTCACCTTCACCGGCGTATATCCATCCAGCTTCATCTCCGCGCCCGTTACGCGGCCCGGATAATGCCCCACGCGCCCCTTCGCATCCGGAATCCCGGACTTTCGATAGAAGTACCGCGTAATTGCATCCCGCCACACAATTGCATACGCCGCCTGGTACCGCTGAATCTTCAGCACTTTCTCATATCGCTCTGGATCAACGAGTCCCTGCAGCGTCTTCCACTCATCCACAAACCTCTGCGCATCGATCGCACCCTGGTAATGCGAGTCGTAGATGTACTGGATCACCGTCTTCCCGTCATGCAGCCGATAGGTATACGGCACATGATGCATGAACAGCAGCAGATTGTCCGGGCACGTCTTCAGCGATTCATACATCGCCGCCACCTCCGGCGGATACTGCCCGATAAATCCCGTCCCCGTTGCGGTCGTCCGGTCCATCCCCACGCCCGTCCGCGTCGCCCGGAACCACTGCCCCCATCCATTCCGCTCCTGCGACTGCGGATCGGGCCCGTAATGCGGCCCCGTAATATCCGTCAGCGTCTGCAAGCCCAGCGGCCCCGTATAGTCCTCATACACCCGCCACGACGGCATCAGGATCGCATCCACCGTCCGCACCACCTTGGGATTGTTCCCAAACGTCAGCCGCGTCCAGTTCTGCGCAATATCCTCCGCGCTCTGGTTCGGATTCCACGCCAGCTGCGCATACCCCCACAAATTCGCCATCGCCAGCGGATTCCGCAACCAGTTCGTATCCATCCCCACACCGGAAACCGCCACAAATCCGCCCAGCGGCCGATGGAACGTCTTTCCAGTAACAATGTCCTTTACCGGCGTGTGCCGCCCTTCGGCGCGCATGTCAAAATCCAGCGTCTTCTTCCACATCGGAACCAGGTACACGGTCTGCCGCTGCTGCCCTAGATACTCCTGCGTCACTTCCAGCTCAATCGCCTCGTTCGTGTGGTGCAGCCCTGCAAACAGCGGTGATGCCGGTTCCCTCACCTGAAAATCAATGGGGCCGTTCTTGATCTGGATCACCACATTCTTCGCGAACTTCCCGTCCAGCGGGTGAAAAATGTCATACGCCGCCTTCGCCCGATCCGCCTTCAGGTCATTCCAGTTCAGGTGGTTGTTGTAGACGAACGCGCGGTACATCACGATCCCGCCGTGCGGAGCCAGCAGGTGCGCCAGCATATTCGCCGCCGCCGCCGGCGTCAGCCCATATTGCGACGGTCCCGGCTGGCCCTCCGAATCTGCCTTCACCGTGAAGCCCGCAAAATCCGGAATCGCCTTGTAGATCGCGTCGATCTTCGCCTTCCACCACGCAATCACCTGCGGGCTCTTCGGATCGAACGTCTTCATCCCACCCAGCGTCTCCGGGCTCCGCAGATCGACCGACATGGCCACCCGCACGCCCCACGGACGCAGCGCATCCGCGATCCGCGCCAGCCCCGCAATCGTCTCCGGCGTCAGCATCTGCGGGCTCGCATTCACGTTATTCACGTTGCAGCCGTTGATGCCCACCGAAGCCAGCAGCCGTCCATACTCGCTCACCCGCGTCAGGTTCGCGCGCACATGCCCGTCGTTGAAAAAAATCGACCGCCCCGCGTACCCGCGCTCAATCGTGCCGTTCAGGTTGTCCCACTGGTCCACCCACCGGATCGGCGACGATGGCGAAGATTCAATTCGAAACTGCGAGAATTGCGGATCTTCCCCCAGCTTCTCCAGCAGCGCAAACGCCCCGTACAACACACCACGCGGCGTTGTCCCCGCAACCACCCAATCTGTATGCCTGTGGATTACAAATGTCTGGATCACGTAACCGTCAGGCGCACTTTTCCCGGTAACATGCCATCCGGGCAGCGCCCGCTTCACTTCGCGAAAGGTCCCCAGCACCAGCGTCGGCCCGTCATCGAGGCTCTGCGCTGTCGCCAGATGATCTCCCGTCATCGAGAGCAGCCCGCGCTGCAACTCCGCGGCCGCGCTCTTCACCGTCGCGGCATCACCCAGCACCAGCATCCGCCGCGGCGGATTCACCGCCAGCTTCACCGGGGCATACCTCAGCCATCCCGCTGCGCCATTCTCCGCGTGCAGCGGCAGCCCAAAAAGCAGGGCGGCTGCGCCTGCCAGCGCAACCGCCTTCTGTTTCCAAATCACC
>JAJZJJ010000584.1 GCA_021810175.1 Acidobacteriota bacterium
TTCTAGGGGATTTACAGGAATATATGGCGGAGAGACAGGGATTCGAACCCTGGATACCTTGCGGTATACACGCTTTCCAAGCGTGCGCCTTAAGCCACTCGGCCATCTCTCCGCGCGGGTGGACTTCTTGAAAATAACAGATGCGGGGCGTCGAATGCATCCACACGTACAATCGTCAGAGTTTCCTTATGGACATGCAGACGCCCATTTCTGAACGCGCCGGTGGCCAGGCTCCGCCGGATTTGTGGCGTGAGCTGCGCGAGCTGCTGCGGCTGGCGAGCCCCATTGTGCTCTCAGAGCTGGGCTGGATGACGATGAGCGTGGTGGACCTGGCGATGGTGGGCAAGCTGGGTCCGGCGGCGATCGGTGCGGTGGGGTTGGGCAACGCGATCTACTATGGGCCTTCGCTGTTTGGGATTGGGCTGCTGCTGGGGCTGGACACGGTGGTGTCGCAGGCGTGGGGCAGGCGCGACTTTGACGAATGCCACAAGTGGCTGGCACAGGGCGTGTACATGGCGCTCGCGGCGACGCTTCCGGTGATGCTGCTGACGCTGGCGGGCGCGGCGCTGTTTACGAATCATGGCGTGAATGCGCAGGTGAGCGGGCTGACGCAGCAGTATGCGGAGTTCCTGAATTATGGGACGCTGCCGCTGCTGGTATACGGGGCGTTCCGGAGGTATCTGCAGGGCGTGGGGCAGGTGAGGCCGATCAGCTTTGCGCTGGTTTCGGCGAACCTGGTGAACTGGGCGCTGAACTGGGTGCTGATTTACGGACACCTGGGTTTTCCGGCGATGGGCGTGCGCGGTTCGGCGATATCGACGTGCTTTGCGCGACTGTATATGGCGGCGGTACTGGTGTATGCGGCATGGGCGCATGAGCAGGGGCGCGGACACTCGCTGTTCCGGCACTGGCCGGGGATGGACGTGGCGAGGCTGCGGCGGTTGTGTGCGCTGGGGTTGCCGGCGGGCACGCAGGTGGTGCTGGAGGTGGCCGGATTTGGCGCGGCGACAGTGATGGCGGCGCACCTGGATCCGATTTCGCTGGCGACGCATGAGATTGTGCTGAATTGCGCTGCGTATACGTACATGGTTCCGCTGGGGATTTCCGCGGCGGCGGCGGTGGCGGTGGGGCATGCTGTCGGGGCGGGAGACCGGGCGCGCGCGGGGCGAGCCGGCTACATGGCGATTGGGCTGGGCGCTGGGTTCATGGCGATGATGGCGTGCCTCTTCCTGCTGTTTCCGAGGACGATTCTGTCGATATGGACGAGCAACGAGAAGGTGTTTGCGCTGGGTACGCATATTCTGCTGCTGGTGGCGGGGTTTCAGATTTTTGACGGGATACAGTCGGTGACGACGGGCGCGCTGCGGGGGATGGGCGAGACGCGGTTTCCGATGTGGATGAACCTGGGTGCGTACTGGGTGTTTGGTTTGCCGGTGGGCGGGGTGCTGTGCTTTGCGCTGGGCTGGAGGCTGACGGGGCTGTGGACGGGGCTGACGGCGGCGCTGATTTCGCTGGCGGTGGTGCTGCTGCTGCGCTGGCGGCGCGATCTGCGCCGCAGCATGCAGGTGGAATCGGAAGTGTGAGGGGAGCTACTTCGTCTTTTTGGCGGCAGCCTTACCGGCTTTCTTGGCGGCCTTTTTGGTGATCTGTGCAAGAGTGGTCCTGGAGAGTTCGTCGCGCAGGGTGCGCTCGATGCCCTTGAAGACCTGCTGGAGTGCGCCGGCAGTCTGGGCGGCTTCTTCACCGGCGAACTCCGCGGTGTGGAAGAGATCGCCGGTGTCGAGGGCCTTGTAGATATCGGCCAGCGTGATCTGCTTGGGCGAGTGAGAGAGTTTTGATCCGCCGCTGGGGCCCTTGTGGCTTTCGACAAGGCCAGCGTGGTGCAGCAGCGAGAAGACGCGGCGCACGACTACGGGGTTGGTCTCAAGCCGTGCTGCAATGGCTTCAGATGTGTGGAGCATATTGGGCTCTGCAGCAAGTAACACCATCGCGTGCACGCCCGTGGCAAAGCGAGTGTTGACGGCCATGTTGAAACGCTAACACAGGTTATCGGCGAATAACGCGGGAATTTGTCGCAGGCACGGTTTTGTAACAATTCCGAGCGCAAAAGAGGGCGTGATGAGGGCTGAAAACAGCATGGGGAGCGGCGTGGGCAAGCATTTGCACGGGTGGAAATGGGTTAGGATCGGGTATTTAAGGGCAAAGACAGGAAGAAGAGGCTGATTTTGAAGATTCTGTTTGTAGGGGATGTGTTCGGCAGCGCCGGGCGGCGGATTGTGAAGGAGCATCTGCCGCACATGATGGAGACGCACGCGGTGGACCTGCTGGTGATCAACGGGGAGAACGCGGCGGGAGGGTTTGGACTGACTCCGGTGATTGCGAATGATCTGTTCGACCTGGGCGCGCATGTGATCACGACCGGCAACCATGTGTGGGACAAGCGGGAGATTATCGAGTACATGCAGTCTGTGCCGGAGGACAGCGATGAGCGGCCGCGGAGGATTGTGCGGCCGGCGAATTATGTAGCGGGGACGCCGGGCTATGGATGGTATGAGGGCGAGCTGCCGACGGGGCAGGCTTACGCGGTGGTGAGTTTGCAGGGGCGCGTGTTCATGGGGAGCTCGGATGACCCGTTCCGGAAAGCGGACGAGATTCTGGAGCAGGTGAAGGCGAGGGTGGTGGTGGTGGATTTCCATGCCGAGGCGACGTCAGAAAAAGTGGCGATGGGTTGGTACCTGGACGGACGCGTGACGGCGGTGCTGGGGACACATACGCATGTTCCGACGGCGGATGCGCGGGTGCTGCCGGGCGGGACTGCATTCCAGACGGATGTGGGGATGAGCGGGCCGTATGACAGCGTGATTGGCGTACAGAAGGAGCAGGTGCTGCACCGGTTTTTGACGGGGATGCCGGCAAAGTTCGAGGCGGCGAAGGGCGATCCCCGGATGGCGGCGACGCTGATTACGTGTGACGGCGCAACGGGAAGAGCGACGGCGGTGCAGACGTTCTTAATGGGGGAATAAACCACCCCACGAACGCGGGCCTGTTCGTGGGGGCCCCGGATGCCGTGCCGCACGGGGGACTGGCCGTCCAGGCATACGCGCGCGTTGCGCGCCAAATGCCGGG
>JAJZJJ010000585.1 GCA_021810175.1 Acidobacteriota bacterium
AAATCGCAAGTTGCTCGTCGTATCTTGGGCATTCCCGTTCTGCTGCGGACCGACTCCACGCTGATCGACCATCCCCGCGGCCCGCTCAAGCTCGCCTTGAAAGACATTTTCTTTCGCGTCCTCCGCCGATTCACCTACGGCGTTCTCAGCGTCGGCCAGCGCAACACCGAATACTGGCGCCATCATCTGGGCCAGGACATTCCGGTCTTTCCCATCCCCTATGCGGTTGACAATGCGTTCTTTCAGGACCGCTGCCGCGCGGCCTCTACCACCCGCGAACAACTTCGTCAGGAGCTTCAGCTCGAACCCAACCGGCCCATCCTCCTGTTTGCATCCAAACTGCTGCCGAGGAAACGGTGCATCGATCTGGTGGAAGCCTATCTCGAACTCGTCGCGCGATATCGCTCCGCAACTCCATCTCGCCCGCTGCCCTATCTGCTCATCGTCGGCGATGGCGAGGAGCGTCCCCACATCGAAGCGCGCCTACAATCCGCAACTCCGGCAGACCGCGAAGGCATCCGCCTGCTCGGCTTCCGCAATCAGTCGGAGCTGCCCCGCTATTACGATCTCTGCGATGCCTTCGTTCTGCCGTCCATCCACGAACCCTGGGGGCTTGTCGTCAATGAAGCCATGAACGCCGCCCGCGCCGTCATCGTGTCGGACCAGGTAGGCTGCCAGCCGGATCTGGTCGTCGATGGCGGCAACGGCTGCGTGTTCCCGGCGCAAAACGTCTCCGCGCTGGCTGGCGCTCTGGAACGCGTTCTCGCCGATCCAGCCGCTTCCCGTATCATGGGCGAGCGCAGTCTGGAACGTATTCAGGCATTTAGTTTCGACGCCAACGTCCGCGGACTGATGCAGGCGTTTGCCGCAGCCGCCGAACACAGAAAATCATCGAAACCCGCACCGTCTCCGGCCCAATGACAAAATCGCCCAGCACGAAAGGACAGCCCGGATGCGCATTCTGCATGTGATCCGCTCTCTCCATCCCGAATACGGCGGGCCCGCCCAACTGGTGCGCTGCATCGTGGCCGCCGGTCCGCGCCTCGGCTGGGAAGGCGAAGTCGCTTGCCTCGATCATGCCTCCGAGCCCTTTCTCCGCGAGATCGACTTTCGCGTCCATGCGCTCGGCCAGGGCGGTGGCACCTACGGCTATTCCAGCCGCTGGGTTCCATGGTTGCGCGCCAATATCGACCGCTTCGATGGCGTCGTGATCCACGGCATCTGGCAATACCAAAGCTATGGCACCTGGCGCGCCATCCACGGAAGAAAACCCTACGTCCTCTTCCCCCACGGAATGCTGGACCCGTGGTTCAAGCGCCGCTATCCGCTCAAGCACATCAAGAAGTGGATCTACTGGAACCTGGCCGAACAGCGCGTGCTGCGCGATGCCAATTCGATTCTTTTCACCTGCGATACCGAACAGCGCCTCGCGCCGCAAAGTTTCCCCATGCCTCCGTGGAATGCGGCCGTCGTGCCCTACGGGGCCGAGATGCCCACCGGAGACCCGCGGCGGCAAATCGAGGCATTCTATGCCGCCTGCCCCGCCGCGCGTGGAAGACGGTTCTTCCTCTACCTCGGGCGTATCCATCCGAAAAAGGGCTGCGACCTGCTCATCGAGGCCTTCATCGCAATCGCTGCGAGTGCTCCAGACGTCGATCTCGTCATGGCCGGCCCCGACGCCGGAATGCGTACCGGTCTCGAAGCGCGCATCGCGGCTGCACGCCTCTCGAACCGCGTGCACTGGCCCGGCCTCATCGTCGGCGATACCAAGTGGGGAGCCTTCCACGCCGGCGAAACATTTGTCCTCCCCTCGCATCAGGAAAATTTTGGCATTGCCGTCGCCGAGGCATTGGGTTGCAGCCGCCCCGTATTGATCTCCGATCAGGTCAATATCTGGCCGGAGATCCACTCCGACGGCGCCGGTCTGGTCGCGCCCGATACGCTACAGGGAACAACAGATTTGCTGCGCCGGTGGCTCGCCCTTTCCGCGGACCAGCGCCGCGAGATGGGACTGCGTGCGCGGGCCTGTTTTGAAGCTCGCTATAATCTGGATCAAAATGTCGCCGAGCTAGTACGATTCTTTCAACACATGCAGTAACGGCCATGCCCCATGGATCCCATCCCGCCCACCAGCTCGTTTGCGCCTGCCTCCGCCTCCCGCCGGACGAACGCGCGCGATCCCTACACCTCGCCGCAATACTCCTTCGCCAATCGCGTGCAACGCCAACTGTGGAGCATCGTCTGGATCGTTCTCTATCGCCCGTCTCCACGCATCGCATTTATTTGGCGTGCTTGGCTGCTACGCTGCTTCGGCGCGAAGCTGGGCCCGCGCTGCCGCTTCTATCCCGCATCCCGCATCTGGGCGCCCTGGAACCTGACCTGTGAAGATACCGTCATGGTGGCCGATGCAGCCGAACTCTACAATCCCGCGCCCATGTTTCTGGCTTCTCATGCCATCGTCTCGCAAGGTGCCTATCTCTGCGGCGCAACCCACGATTACAACGATCCAAAATTTCCCGTGATCTCTTTTCCCATGCGCCTCGGCTGCTACGCCTGGGTCGCGGCACGCGCCTGCGTCTCGCCGGGAGTCAATCTCGGCGACGGCGCAATCCTCGGCCTCGCCTCCGTGGCCACCAAAGATTTAGAACCCTGGACCATCTACGCCGGCGTCCCCGCCCGCAAAGTGAAAGACAGACAGCCCTTCGCCTAGACCTTGAGCCGCTGCCGGGTGCCCCATCGCGGCGCAGCCAGGGTGGGATAGAACGAAGCCCGCGTTCCAGTAACAGTGAAAATGCTGTAAGGCTCTCTCCTCCCATATCTCAGCGACCGGTTATATCATCAGCCATGCTCTCCACGCGCCGATTCCTTGTCCTCTGCCTTCTCTCCTGCACACTGCCCATCGCCGCCCGTGCCCAGATCGTCGTCACAACTCCCATCCCGCCGACCGCTCGCATTGTCGTGCGCGCGAACGAACCTGCGAGCTACAAAATTCCGCGAACCATCTTCGGCACATTTCTCGAGCCCATCGGAAATTCCACCTACAACGGCCTGTGGGCGCAGATCCTCATCAATCCGAGTCTCGAAACTGGCTTGTGGAGTCCAAAGAAAACCGCCGCCATGCTG
>JAJZJJ010000586.1 GCA_021810175.1 Acidobacteriota bacterium
AACTAATGCATAGCGGCGGTTTACCATGCTTGAAAGCTGGGAACACAACGTGACGCCGCATCCCTGAGTCGAATTCATCGGGGGTTTGCGCGAAGCTGCTGTCGGCAGCGGCGAATGGCGAACGGCGAAGAAAAGTTTAAGAGGTGATGCTTCGATGAAAGCAATTGCGGTTACGAGCTTGGCAACCATCATGATCGCGGCTACCGCATTCGGGCAGGCGGATAAACCCAGCCCGTACCAGGGCGTTTCCCATCCGCCGGACGATGCCATTGTGACCACGAACGATCTCGGCGCGGATTCCTCCTCATCCGACTCCTCCGTCGCGTCCGCCATACACCCCAAGCCCCACATGGAGGCGATGCCGACATCTCCCTCCGACCACACGTATGTGGATCACCCAGGCCTGGTGAGTCGAGAGGAAATCAAGCCGGCTTACGATCCTAATGCCGACGTCGTGACCAGCGTTCCCTCCGGGCCGAATCAGTTGCCGGAAGGAACAATTCTGAAAGTCACGCTGAACCAGCAACTGTCCACCGCAACCACGCAGCCCGGTTCGGTTTTCACCGCCCGCTTGATTGAGCCGGTCAAGAAGGACAACCGCATCGTCATCCCCGCGGGCTCAACCGTAACCGGCCGTGTCACCTCGGTTAGCTCAGGCCGGCGCATCCGCGGCGGCGCGTCCATCCGGTTGCGTCCGGATGAGGTAAACCTGCCGGACGGGACCCGGTATTTCCTCCACGCGGAAGTGTATGACCTTGGCAGGACGGACAATGTGAAGACCGGATCTGAAGGCACGGTCGTGAGTACCGACCACGCAAAAAGAACAGCCGCTGAAGCGGGTTTGCTGGGCAGCGGTGCGGCGGCAGCGGGCTTTTTAATCGCAGCCGGTCCGGCGGCGCTGGTCGCCGGCGGCGCTGCGGTGGGATACGTGGGCGCCCACTGGTTGCTGGAAAGCCATCAAGCCGTCCTGCCCCAGGGCTCTGAAGTCGTTTTCGGATTGACTCAGCCCATGTCGCTCGTCTCGTTTCACGAGTAGCGCTGGCTTGCATCGGTCGCCGGAGTTCTCCTTCGACTTTCTCTTCCGGCCCTCCCCCATCTTGCCGTTTCAGCGCAACGGGCGCTCTGTGGAACGATAAATGCGCGCGCATGGCTGGCCCGTACTGCAGATCAAGAACAGCAGTTGCAGATTCTCAGGATGCTTCCGGACGGCTTCGCTCACCGGATCGCCATCGAGTGCAACGATGAAGTTGGCGGACGCGGCAGGATTCGCGAGAGCGCCACTCCACAATTTGTAGTCACCTTCATTGATCGTCTGGCGCAACGGAAACGCAATCTGCTGGAGCGCTCCGATGTGGGCCGAGGTGTACATCATCAGGGTGGAGTGTGGAGGCAGCAGCATCAACCTGCTTGCCAGCGCCTGTTCAAACGGCAGCCGCGTCATTGAATTTGCTTTGGCTTCCCGCAGCACCAAGGGAGTGCCGCGCATCAGCATGGCACTGCTGGCAATCACAAGGACCACAGCGAATGCGCTGATCCACCGGACCCACTGCGGGCGCATCTTCGTTGCGGCAAGCATTGCGAATGCGGGAAACAGCGCGAACGCCGGAAGCAACTCCATTCCGTAGCGGGTGTTGTAGAACGAGTGAGGCGGCCAGACGGGGAGAAAAATCGGCACAGATCCGTAGGCGACCGCGTAGGCGTAAAACGGTATAGGCATCCAGAACAAAACTGCGGCAGCTGCGGCACTGCCCCGGAAAACCCGAAGCGCGAATGCCGTTCCCGCAGCCGCCATCAGCAGCAGCCAACGCCCGCAGTACTGCGGAGCAGCACCCATTTTGGCCGACTTCACGTAGTAAAGAAGAGCGACCCATGGACTGTGCCAGCCGGGGTAGGGAGATGCGCCAGGCTTGGTCGTGCGCCGCGCAATCGCCGCTGCGGAATAGGGTCCGCGCAGAAAATCCAGCGGATCGCCATAAATACGCCAATTGTATGCAAGCCATGTCGCCGGCGCCGCCAGCAGCAGCAGCGTGCATGCAAGGAATACGCGGGCGTTGGCACGTTCCCGCCACCAGCCGGCCCGCACCGCCCAATATGCGGCCATGATCCAGGCGAGTGAGCCCAGGATCCAGCCGTCATACCGAGTGAACACAGCCGCGACCAACACCAAGGTCAGCTTCAGCAGAGCGACCCGTCCAGCGACAGAATCAGCCTTCCGCACGGCCTCTTCGAAGGCGGTCAGGTGTACGGCACTCCAAATCATCAGCGCCAGAAAAAGCGGCTCCGTCATCGCGGTGACGGACATATAAAGCAGACCGGGGTTCAGCGCGAGCGCGAGGAAGACCACGGCGGCAAATAGCGGCCGCATCCACTGCCGCGCCAGGTGATAGATTCCCGCGCAAGCCAGAACGTAACTTGCCATCGAAGGAATCGCTCCCGCCAGACCGCTCTGCCACCAGTCCGCCCGCTGCACAAAGGGAAGCATCAGCAGATGAGGCAGGGGCAGCCACACGGAGCCAAGCTGCCGGAAACCAGGATTGAGAGAATCGAAGACACGCCTGGCGATATGAAGATGGGCGACCGCGTCGCCGTAAAGCAGAAGAAGATTCCGCCGCGCACAGTAGATCAGAGAGCCGGTAATCAGCAGGACCGCCGCCGCTGTGGCGAATTTCGTCTCTTCCTGCAGCGTGATCTGCGGCCGGCCCTCAAGAGCTGGCGCTGAATTCGTCCCCCGGCGTCTATTCGACATCGAGATGCGAGAGTTCCCGGAACATGGCGAAGCGCTCGTCGATTTCTTCCCGAGTGACATTCTCCAAACGCTCGGTGCCGAAGCGCTCGACAGCAAAGGATCCCATCACTCCACCGTAGAACATGGCGCGCTTGAACACTGCGGGCGTCAGCGATGGCTGGGATGCCAGATATCCGAAGAAGCCTCCTGCAAAGGAATCTCCTGCCCCGGTTGGGTCGACGACTTCCGCCAGCGGCAGCGCGGGAGCGCGAAAGAAATGGTTTTTCACCCCTGCTGGAAACGATGCCTTCCCGAAAAAAGCCGTAGCGCCATATTCTCCATGTTTTACGATCAGCGTCTTCGGCCCCATTTGCATGATCCGTT
>JAJZJJ010000007.1 GCA_021810175.1 Acidobacteriota bacterium
GAGGCTCTCAATGGATCTTTCGCGGCCGGCGATGTCGATCTGACTCGACTTGAGCTGCCCCTTCAGCTGCAGCAGCGCCGCGGAATCGCCGGACGCCGCATTGCTGAGGTTGTCCGATTTCTGCGATGCGGCGGCTGCCTCCTGCCGGGCAACGATGCCCTTCCGCTGTTGTTCCGCCGCCGCAAGTTGTGCCTTGACGGTTTCTACCGCCGGATAGCTGCTCGTGTACCGCGCGCTCAAATCGGCCAACTGAACGCGAAGCACCGCGATCTGCTTGTCCATGGCCTCTAAGCTGTTGGATCCCTGCGCCGACGCCTCTTCTTCCGGATGGCTGGAGCGATACTGGGCAATGAGCGACTCATAATAGGCGCGCTGCTGCTTTGCGGCATTGAGCGAATCCTGCTCACTCTGCAACTGCGCCTGCAATCCGCTGAGGATCTGCAGATTGCTGGCCTGCTGGGTGGGCAGTTCGCTCTGATGGGCGGATTCGAACTCACGCACGGTCAGGTCCTGCTGCGCGAGACTTTTGCGCGCCTGATCCAGCTGTTTTTCGATGAACGTGGTGGTCTGCTCCGATTGCTTCTGCCGCTCGATCAGGTTTGCGGTAATGAAGAGATTTGTCAGCTCACCGGTGATTTCCTGCGCCACCTTGGGCGTCGGCGCGGAATAGGAAACCCTGAAGGCCGTGATCTGATTGTTGGGCGAGCGAACCAGTTCGATCTTGCCGATATCGCTGCGCATGCGTTTGATCTGCTGATCCTGCGTCATCGGATGCTGCGGGTCGCGATAGAGGTCGAACTTGCGGATGATGGTAAGGAGACGAGTCCTGCTCAGAATCTGCTGCTGGATGGTCTGGAGCTGCTCCTGCAGATCATCGGTGATGTTCGGGACCACGTAATTCTTCGGCATCGTGGGTCCCTGCACCAGAATGAGCGTGGTCGACTTGTAGCGCACCGGGAGAAACCAGGAAAGACCCCAGACCGCCAGCCATCCGACGAGCAGGGGGATGAGGAACTGCAAATGACGGCGCTTGGCGAGATCGATCCAGCGTCCAGGATCGAATTGCGTTGCCTTTTCTTCGGCAAATTCTTCAGACATAGCTAGTATCCCAGGGAGCGAGTGAAGTGCCAGACGAGCGATGCCATTCCGCGGTTGCTGTCCGGATTGGCGGCGATGGAGGGAATGCCTTCATAGGCCTGGTGCGAGCGGTCGTATTCAAGCAGGACGGACAGGTGGGGGTTGATCGCATGGTCCAGCACGGCGCTTCCAAATATTGAATGGCCGCCCCGAATGCTGTTTCTCACAGAGGGTTCCGGATTGTGACCCATGGCGTAGGCTCCGCTGATGCCGGCAGTCCATGTCCGCAGCATTTGCCAGCGTGTCGCGAGCGCGGCGTTATCGTTGGCGAATACACCCAGCATGCCGCCGCCGCCGGTGATCATGTGGCTATAGGTGAGGATGGCGCTGGCACGAGGTGCATGCCAGCCCATGGAGGCCGACACGTAAGGGCTCCACGACACCTTCACCGAGGAAGCCGCCGAGTCGGTGATTCGGTAGGACTCCGGACCCGCCGCGACCGACAGCAGCGCGCCACGCTCGGAAGACAGCGAATAGTATGCGAGCAGCGTGTGCGTCTGCACCGTTTGCGTCGATGGCTTTGGGTAGGCGAGGTACTCCATGTAACTCCATTGCGCCCCGAAGTACTGAGGCCGGGCTACGCGCTGACTGAAGAACGCCGAGGCTCCCCTCGATCCGGAATTGTAGAGGCCCACGGTCTGCGACGGATCCGGGTAGTGCAGCATGCTGACGATTCCCGACCCGCCCAGCAGCGTATTGACGCCAGTCTGCACGGTGACTTCGCCGCGCGCCTGATTCTGCATGAACTGGGCGAAGGCGGGCGCCAGCGCCGGAGTGTAAGACGCGGCGATATTGCTGGTATAGGCTTGTCCGCTGTTGTTGGTTGTATCGCTGAACTGATCGTTGAAAGTAATGGCTACGTGCTCCGCAGGATGGAAGCTGTACGCCGCGGTGGCCACCTGATCGATCTGGTTCAGGGAACTGCTTGGCTGATAAAAACTGAACCCCGGAGAGTAGCTGAAGGTGCGGTTCTGCGTTGGCGTCGACCAGTTGTAGCTAAGCCTGGGCAGCACGGAAATGGTCGTCTCGGCTTGCGTGCCGTAATCGGATCCCGCAAAGAGATTATCTATATAGGAGCCGCTGACCGCGATATCGCCCCGAAGAACGTTCTTCAGCTGCTCGGCGCCCAGCTGAACAGTTTCGGGGGCGATGCTGACCGGCGCCGGGGTGATCATCTGGGCGTCCTGCGCTCCCGACAGTTCCTCGGGCGCAGAAGTCTCCTGGGACCATGCAGACGCAGTCAACAGCAATGCCAAAGCCAGGCAGGCGTGATGCTTCATGGCGATATCACTCAGGGAACGATGACGGTATCGTGCGGTTCGAGCCGAATGTTCTGTTCCGGATCAACCCCACGGATGACATTTTTGTAGTTGAATTTGATCCTCTTCTGTCCGCCTCCGTGCGTGGGCCGCACGATATAGATGTCCTTTTCTTTGGCAAAGCTCTGGAAGCCTCCGGCCACGGCGATGGCATCAAGGACCGTTGTTGTTGCCGTCAGAGGATACGAGCCTGGCTTCATCACACGTCCGAGGATGTTGAACGTCCGGCTGTTCATCTTCTGGACGATCACCGTGACCCGCGGATTCGTCAGATAGGCCTTCAGCCTCTCGGCGATATTGTCTTCGAGCTGCACCGGCGTGCGTCCCGCCGCCTGCACTTCGCCGATCAGAGGCATCGAGATTTTTCCGTCGGAGCGAACCGGTATCGACTGCGTCAGATCCTTTTCATTCCACACGTTGATGGCCAGCAGATCGTCATCGCCGATCACGTAACCGTGTCCGGGCGTGGAGGCGCTGGCCGGATGAGAACTGGCGGCTGCGGGAACCGGAGCGATTGCCGCTGCCTCCGACTGCTCGGAGGTCGAAGTTGTACCGGTCTGCGCCGAGGCTGCCAGCGACAGCGCCAGAAACGCGACGGCCCACATCTTTCCTGCTGCTGCGTGCATAAAAGCTCCTTAGGGTGGCGATCATCCAATGCGAACCGCCGGAGAGCTGTAAGCGCCGGCGCCCACCTTCAGCGGTTGCCGCGCCGCAGCCGGGAACCGCATCGCCTCCGGCCTGATCCTCTGAGGCATTCCATCCGGCAGTCTGTCCTGGCGCACGGTTTCCACATCGGCGGCATCGATTTCAACGCATACCGACTGCGCCAGCATGTCCACGGAGAGCACCAGACGGAACAGGTTCTTCTTACGGACCAGCACGCCTTCGATCCCTGTCAGTGCGCCCCGCGTTACCCGCACGCGGTCTCCGCAGTTCAGATAAGGATGCGGCTCGGCGGGGAACTTGCCTTCGACGACTCGGCGTATGGCCTCAATCTCGGAGTCGGGGATGGCGGCTGCCTGATCTCCGCGACAGATAATCATGTGAACGCCTGGGGTGGTGAGGATTCCGAGTTTTCTCTCGGACGTTCCCCGGACAAACACATACCCTGGAAAGAGCGGCAGCGACAGCACCTTACGTCTGTCCTTCCAGCGGCGGACGGAGTCGTAGGCGGGGAGGAACGCTTCAAAGCCCTTGTAGAGCAGCGTGTCCGCCACCTGCTTTTCATGCTGGTGGCGCGTATAGAGGGCCCACCAGGGAGAGCCCTCGCTGGTTCCGGTCATCCATGTGTCGGCCATTGTCGCCTCTTCCGCCGCGCGATGTGCGGCCCTGCTGATGGTGTTCCCGGATATAGCTTCGCCCTGTGAGCCCCATGGCTCTTTTCCACATCCTGCGAGACCCGCTGGTCTCTTTCTGGCAGAGTACAAATCGAACCGCTGCATGAGGCTTCGGAAATCCTCACACCTGAACCGTTGGCACAAAACCTTCTCAAGTCGACCGCACTCGCAGGAACATCAGCATCTCTCATACAAGTCCGGAGAGATCAGATTGAATCTGCCTGCTGACGCTCCTTTCGATTGCCCTTCAAATTCCTACTACGAGGAGAATCTACGAGGGTCGGCGAGCAGCTTCAATGGCCCGAGGGTTCCTGTGCATCCCCCCTCAGGGTGCTATCTTTGCCCTGCACGGGGGCAGACGAGGAGTGTTGCGGGATGGTCCTGACCTCGCCTCATCACCGGAGTGCCGACTGCATGGTTCGCCTCGTGGCTGGAACTGCCGGGAAGGGCACCACGGCTGCCGGGCCGAAGAGCATCAGCTTCGGCCCGGGGCCCATCGGCAACCGGCGCGATCGTTGTCATGACCCAAAGGTATTTGCGATGTCATGAATCTCCCGGCTCTTCCGTTATTCCGTTGAAAAGAGGCGCCACCCTCTCTTTCATGCGCTGTGTGGCTCGTGGAAAATTTGCCCTGCAGGTGTAGGTTTTTCCGAGATTAAGCGCCCGGCATGAAGGACAGAGCCGCAGGGCGGCTCCCACTTGCTGAATGCGCTGGAGAAGATAGAGCGCGTGAGAGCCGCGGATCGGATTGGCAACATACGTGCTTGTAGGTGCTACAAACGCAGATGTCGCTCATCAGACAACCTCCGGCCGAGAGCCGAGGTGTGGCTGCCGGATCACGCTCAACCCATCTCTCCCTCACTCGGCGCGCATTGAAGAGTGAATGAAGTGGTAATTCCATCTCCTGGTGGCCTGGGACAGAGCGATCACCTCTATACCCGAAGGCACAATCCAGACAGCAATAGCTTTGGGGCGGTAATTGAGCTCGCTGCCTGCGCAGCCCCTGATCATCGCGCTTTTCCACTTCCCTCTCGGAACCTGCATGACAACCCTCGCGGCTTGTACCCCGGGACGGCTGCCGTTCCTTTTGCCTTTTTCAGTTTCAGGAGATCGACCAGGTGTTCGTAAAGAGTGTTCCGCCATCAGCGCACTGCGCAGTCCCACGCCGCCCGTCCTTCAATTCCACCGCTTCGCCGTCCATGAACTCTCGGCTTACCCGAATCAGGTGGCGGAGCGGCGCCCTGCCAGCCCTTGCGATGTTCGCCCTGGCAGCCACCGTGTTGGCCGTATCGGGGTGCGGTGTTACCGCGATGACCCAGACGAGCGGCGCCCTTGTCATCTCCAGGACGACCATCGATTTTGGTTCTGTAGCAGTGGGTCAAACAGGAACAGCCAATGTCACGGTAAAGAACACGGGGACGAGCGCCGTCGCAATTTCTCAGATCGCGGCAAGCGGTCAGGAGTTTTCGGTGCAGGGACCTGGCGGCGGGCCGGTCAGCATACCAGGCGGCGCCACCCTTGATCTGACGGTGGACTTTGCGCCAACCGCCGCTGGAGCTGACACAGGCACCATGACTCTGCAAACAGAAGACGGCACCTTCACCATCGCATTAACCGGCGATGGACAGACGGCTGCTGCGCCGCTCGGCAGCCTGACCTGCAGCACAGGCTCGCTCACGGGTGCCGGCACCGACGCCTGCACCATTACTCTCACCTCCGCGGCGGGGTCGGGCGGTGTGGCTGTGGCGCTGTCCAGCAACAACGCGGCGGTCACCGTCCCGTCCTCAGTGACGGTAGCGCAGGGGTCATCCACCGTGGGCTTCACTGCGCAGGTTTCGGCAGTCGCGCAGGCGCAGACGGCCGTGCTGACGGCCAGGGCCGGCGGAGCTTCGAAAAGCTATTCCATCCAGCTAGGCGCGAGCGGCGCAACACAGGCACCGTCAGGCACTCTGCGCAGCCTGACCTGCAACACAGGCTCGCTCACCGGGGCCGGGACCGATGCCTGTACGGTCACTCTAACCTCGGCGGCAGGATCGGGCGGTTTGGCGGTAGCGCTGTCCAGCAACGACACGGCGGTCACGATTCCGTCCTCAGTGACGGTACCGCAGGGGTCATCCACTGTGGGCTTCACGGCGAAGATTTCGGCAGTGGTGCAGGCGCAGACGGCAGTGCTGACGGCGACGGCCGGCGGCACTTCCACAAGCTACTCCATTCAGCTGGGCGCGAGTGTCGCGGCGCTGAGCCTCAGCGCCAGTACGCTCGACTTCGGCACAGTCACCATCGGATCGTCGCCCGCAATAAAGTCAATTGTGGTGACTTCCTCGGGCACCTCGGCCCTGACCATCACCGCCGCCTCGATAACAGGCGCCGGCTTCAGCATCGCCGGACCGGCCTTCCCCCTTACGCTGAATCCGGGGCAGACAGCCACGCTCTCCGTCCAGTTCAATCCAACCACGACGGGAACGTTTACCGGATCGATCACTCTGAACACGAATGCTCCGACGGGATCCGCCACCATCGCCCTGAGCGGCGCAGCACAGGCCGCGCCCGGCGCTCTGCGCAGCCTGACCTGCAGCAAGAGCTCGCTGACCGGAGCGGGAACAGACACCTGTACAGTGGCTCTGACAGCTCCTGCCGGATCAGGCGGACTGGCCGTCGCACTCTCCAGCACAAGCTCGGCGGTAGCTGTACCCTCGTCGGTTTCGGTGCCACAGGGATCGTCTTCCGCGGACTTTACGGCGACGGTCTCCGCCGTGACCACGGCGCAGACGGCTGTGCTGACAGCCTCTGCCGGGGGAGTCTCCAAAAGCTACTCGATTAACCTCGGCGCCAGTGGCCCGGGCCTGACACTGCAATCGACGAGCGTGGCCTTTGGAACGGTCACACTGAATACCAAATCGACGCAGACCGTTACGCTGACGGCGACGGGAACTTCGGCTCTGACCATCAGTGCCGCTACGGCAACGGGGACGGGCTTCAGCATCATTGGCCCAACCCTCCCCGTGACGCTGAACCCCGGCCAGACAACCACGCTCTCTCTCCAGTTTGATCCGACAACGGCCGGCTCCTTCACCGGAGCGGTGACTCTGACCACCAACACCTCGGCGGGATCGGCCACCATCGCACTGAGCGGCACAGGACAGGCCACAACCTACCAGGTAGCTCTTAGCTGGAGCGCGCCATCGAACTCGACAGATCCAGTCTCCGGATATGACGTCTACCGCGCCATCAGCGGCAGCTCATCCTACCAGCTCCTGAATCCCACGCCGAATACCTCAACCAGTTACATTGACACAACCGTGCAGGCCACCACTTCCTACACCTACTACGTGGTGAGTGTGGACAGCTCAGGGACGCAGAGCAAGCCATCCAACACGGCTTCAGCGACCATTCCGTAATGGCGCAAACGGCACGTTCCCCCGGGGTGCACCCGGGGGAACAGAGCTGTTGGCAATGGAACGTCGCGCTGATGCGGGCCGCAATGCCGCCCGGCGGGTGCGGATCATGATCCGCGCACGAGTCGAGAGCGGCTGATCTTTACCGCGACCATGTTTCCAAATCCATCACGGCTGCCTGTGGTGCGCACGACCTGCCCGTGGCAGACGATCTTTGCTCCGCCCTCCCCGGTCTTTTCCAGCGGTAGGATGATGCTCATTTCGACGGTCGTTCCAGGCGCGGCTGCTTCCTCGGCGCGGAACCAGATGCCGGAGTTGCTCATGTTTTCCGTTCGACCTTCACGCCAGTGACGCTCACCATGGACTCGGTAGTGCAATACCGCACGAATGAGGAAGCGTCGCGCACGACTGATTTTCGCCTGTCCTGTCTCCTGAACCGGGGCCACTTTGCTCTCCCTCCGCTTCTGTTGCCCTGTTTTCCGGGCCGCGCTTCAACAGTCGTCACATCGACGGAGCCACAAGCTGGAATGCCGCTGACCGCAAAGCTACGGCCACGGCGGCAGCAAGACAATAGCCTGATGGTGCTGCGACATAGCACATGCCGGTGCCATGACTTCAGCCTCATCGGTTCGGGCACAGGAACGGGCATCCCTGGCCGAGCATGTGTCTCAATTAGCTACAGATGTCAGCCTGATGGAGCCTCACAACTTTGACGGCTGGGGCGCCGCCGAGTCAGGCCGCGTCCGGATGGCCAGCGGGAGAGTGCGCGGCCTTCGATGATGTTCGGCGGAGAACCAGCGCACGTGCCGCGCCCGGCCGGCTCTCCGCAGGGTGGTCCGGCGATCAGGGGTTGAGCTGACCGCCTGCAACCACTCCCGTCAACCCCTGCTGCTGCATCTTTCGGTTGAACGGAGTGACATCCTGGGAGAGCAGGCGATTGAAGTCCCTGATGGCCGCCTCGTACTCGGGCCGCAGGAACTTCACCTGCGCGAGCAGCGCCGGCGTTGGCGCATCGTCCTCCCCTTCCAGAGTCCCGTCCAGAGTGGTCAGGTGTTCGCGGATCTGGTCCGGCACACGCAGGGTTGACTCTTCCGCACCGGGATTGCTGGTGATGTGCGATTCGACGGACTTGATTTGCTTTTCGAGGCTGCCGATGGCCTGATCCGCCACCTTCTCGTCTCCGGCGGCCTTCGCTGCCTTACGTAGCGACTGGAGCTGATCGTGCATTGCGTCCAGCCGATTCAGCGCGACGTCGAGCTGGGAAACTTCATGAAGCACCGACTCTGTGACGCGATAGCGCTCCTCCATTTCCGACTGCGTGGCATGCGATGCAGGGTCGTTCACCACGACAAACTTCTGCTTCATGGTCTGGCCACCGATGGTGAGCTGTGCCGTGTACTCCCCCGGCGGGAGCAGAGCGCCCGCAGTGGGACCCTTTTCGAAATCCTTGCCCGCGTGCCAGCGAACCGGTCCGTTGGCGCGGAGGTCCCACGCGATCCGTTGCAGTCCGGCCGTCGTTGGCACCCAGGGAACTTTCGTCGCCGCTCCGGCCTTCTGGTTTTTGGCCGGCGGCGCAAGCTGCTGCTGTTTCTGCGTCGGCGTTGCCGGCTGCTGCGCCCTGGATTCGTGCTGCTGGGCTTGAGCCGTGTCGCCCTGCATCAGGCTCCCGGCCATCGCAGCCGGCGGAAGATCGCCCGGTTGCGATGGCTGCGCGCCCGGCGCGAGCGGGTGCATGCCCCTGAGCACTCTGACGACTTTCCCCTGTGCGTTCGTGATGGTCAGCACGCCAGGCGTGTTTAAGGGGTGCGCCACGTAATAGCTGAAAACCGCTCCGTAGGCAGGATTCTTCCCGTAGAAGGCTCCGTCGCCCATGTTTTCAACCTGCGACCAGGGCCAGTAACGCAGAGCCGTTTCCGGCGGGAAGAGGTATGCGGCCTTTCGAGCTAGCTCAGGCGTGAACTGCTCGAACGGGGTGAGATCGTCGAGCACCCACAGCGACCGTCCGTGTGTCGCCACCACCAGGCTGTTCGTCGCCTTATCGAGAGCGATGTCGTAAACCGACGCGCTGGGCAGGCCAAGACCGAAGAGATACCAGTGCTTTCCGCTGTCCCATGTGACGTAGAGGCCGTTTTCGAGGCCGGCATAGAACATATGCGGATTGTGCAGGTCCTGCCGGACCACATGCGCATCGACATCCGGAAGGTTGCCGCTGATGGAGTGCCAGGTCGCGCCGTAATCGTTCGTGCGGAAGAGGTATGCCTTGAAGTCGCCGCTGAAGTGGCGATCAACGGCGATAAGCGCCGCGCCCGGCTCATTGGGCGGCAGATCGATGGACTCGATGCGTCCCCATGGGGGCAGATTTGGGATGTTAGCCGTTACGTTTTTCCAGGTGTGGCCACCATCGCGCGTGAGCTGCACTTCGCCATCGTCGGTGCCGACCCAGATGACGTTCGGATTCTCAGGCGAGGGAGCGATGCTGAGGATCGCATCGTAGTACTCCGCTCCCGAGTTGTCCTTAATGATCGGACCACCGGAGGACTGCTGTTTCGACTTGTCATTGCGGGTGAGGTCCGGACTGATCACCTTCCAGCTGCGTCCGCGATCTTCGCTCCTGAAGACCACATTGGCGCCGGCGTAAAGCACCTTGGGGTTTTGCGGCGAGACGGCAAAGCCCGCATCCCAGGCCCAGCGATACGGCACGTTGGCAATGCCGCCTCCCACCACGTCGCGGGGGTAAGGTTCCATGTCGTGTTCCTGCTCGGTGGTGCGATTAAATCTGAGAAACACGCCGTTCTCGACGCTGTTGTAGATCAGGTTCGGCTTGTCGGGAGCCTGAATCGCGAACAGGCCGTCGCCACCGTTCAGCGCATACCATGCGCGGTCGCGGATTCCGGAAGGATCCTTGCTGCGGCTGGGTCCGCACCAGCTGCTGTTGTCCTGCAGGCCGCCACAAACGGTGTAAGCGAGGCCGTGGCCCACGCTGACGTGATAGAACTGGCCGATCGCGATGTTATGGATGAAAGCCCAGTGGGCGCCGTTGTCGCGGGAAAGAGCGACTCCGCCGTCGTTGCCTTCGATGATGCGCCCACTGCCGGTCGGGTCAATCCAGATCGTATGGTGATCGACGTGGATCTGCTGGGCAATGGCATGAAAGGTTTTACCGCCGTTCGTCGATTCCTCCAGGTTATTGGAGAGCGCGATGATGCGATTTGGATTCTTCGGATCGACCGCAATATGCGAGAAGTAGAAAGGACGGACATCGACTTCCTGATCTTTGCTGACCAGCGTCCAGCGGTCGCCGCCGTCGCCGGAGCGCCAGAGAACGCCTTCCTTCGATCCCATGACGGCGTAGACGATATTGGGCGAACTGGGCGCGATGGCCAGTCCGATCCGCGAAACAGGCTGCTCCGGAAGGCCATGCCCGCTGAGACGCTGCCATGTGTTGCCGCCATCAATGGAGCGGTAGATGGCGTCTTTGGGACCGCCGTCGGAGTAGCTCCAGGGCGTGCGCCGGAACTGATAGGCCGCGGCGAAGAGCACCTGCGGATTCTTCGGATTCATGGCCAGATCGGAGATGCCGACGCCTGCCCCAATATAAAGAACCTTCTTCCAGGTACGGCCACCGTCGGTGGTGCGATAAACACCGCGCTGCGGATTGTTCGCAAAAGGATTGCCCATCGCGGCGACAAAGACGGTGTTCGGATGATGCGGGTCGATGGCAATGGCCGAGATCTGAAAGGTCTGGTCCAGGCCCACGCGCTTCCACTGCGCACCGCCGTCGGTGGACTTATAGATACCGTCTCCATAGGAAACATCGTTGCGGATGTTCGCTTCGCCCGTGCCTGCCCAAACGATATTCGGATTCACCGGATCGACGGCAAGTGCGCCGATGGATGCAACAGGCTCATGCTGGAAGAGCGCCTTCCAGGTGGTGCCGCCATCGTTCGTGCGAAAGATTCCGCCATCCGCCGCGCCCACATAATAGACATTCGGATCGCTGGGCACGCCTGCCACCGCAGTGACGCGGCCGCCTGTAATCGCCGGACCGATTTCGCGGAAGCTGATGCTGCGATGCACCACCATGGGCAGTTCGGTGCGGCCCTCGTGGTTCGCCTGTTGCGGGCCAGCCTTGCCGGCAAAGGGGATGTTTTCGACTCCGGTTTGCGCGAGTGCAGGCGGGCCGATCAGTGAAGAGACAAGGCAGATGGCGGCGGCGGAACAAAGGGAGCGGAAGAGATTCATGATCGCATTCCTGAAAACTGAACTCGGTCTGGGGAGGGACGCGCGCGCGTCGCCGTGGACCGTGGCTCCGCTACATTCCGCCGAAGCCTGAGGCCGATGGTAGCAGATTGTGTACCATTCAGAACGCCTGCCCGGATGCCGCGCGAAAATGACAGGACTGCCCCTGAAAACGCTGCGGCCCCGGATCGATGCGGGATCGTCCCGGGGCCATCAGAGTGAATGAAAGCAGCTGATCAGAAGCTCTTTGTGACACCTGCGCTGATTGAATTCTCGGACATGCGGCTGGTGAGCGAGGTTCCCGGGATTGCGCCCTGCTGCGAAACCCACGGGCCGCTGAGAGAATTGCGAAACGCATGGTAATAGGCCAGGTTGAGCTGCCATCCATGCCGCAGACTCTGCTCAATCCCGGCCGAAACGTGATGCTGGACAATCGCGGGCGCCGGTGTGTTGAAGAATGTGTACCGTGACGGAATCGGATTCTGCGAATAGTTATAACCAACGATCAGTTTGGTTGAGGAGACAACTTCCTGCTCGATACCTCCGCCGGCCGCCCAGATATTGCGCCAGCCAAAACCCGCAACCGAATCGTCGGGATCGTAGCCGGCTTCGTCGAATCCGGAGGTGTTGGCGTAGTTGAACCACCGGCCGTCGATGCCGATGTGGGTTCGCTTTGACGGGGCGATTCCGATGCCCATCGTGATGAGTTGCGGCAGGTCGAGCTGGAAATTCAGCTTGTGCTCTGCGCCGGTGAGGTCGGCGGCGTTCCAGTGGAACGACCGGAACCAGACGGGCGAATGCCATGCCAGACCCGCGCTCCATACATCGCTGAACTTATACTGCACGCCGGCCTGCGCGCCGATGCCAATAGCCGAGTCGGTCTTCGAGGCAGACAGATAGTAGGGCATGGTGCTGCCATTCGTCACCGGAGCGGCAAAGGGTGCGGGGATGACCTTCAGCATGGAATAGGCGGGCACGATGGAAAAACCAGCGGATAGTCGGCTGGTGATTTCGCGAGAGAGCCCGATGGGCATCGTCAGAAGCGCATAATTGGAGCGGATCTTCCCGAAGCCAAAACCGTTCGGCGCCTGGGGCGTCAGGATGGGATTGGAGAAGTTGGTGTTCTGGTCGTAATCGACACCGAAGCCGCTGACGGCCAGCATGGCAAAATGAAATGCCGTGCGGCTGTCAGGCGAGTGAAACACCACCGCAAATCCTGGCATAAACGATGCGTCGCGATGACTGACCGTAGTGCCCGACAGTGTGGTTGCCGGCATTCCCGGGCCAAACGCTCCGGCATCGACAGTGCTCGACAGGTCGCGCCACGGCACGAAATAGATTCCATACAATTCGAATCGGCTCTTCTGGAAGCGCACGGTACAGGCGGGATTCCAGGCGATGGCGCCGGAGGCGTCGAGGCAGAGTCCGGTGTCGGCTCCGCCCATGGCTTCGTTCACGGGACCGGCTCCGTGCAGAAAGTGGCCATCCGTGGCCGAAAGGGCCAGAGGCCAGAGCAGCGGCAGCAGGATCGCGGTGAGAAGTCTTACCCTTTGAGATTTGCAGCGATTGGCACGTGTCATTGACTATCTCCCCGAAATGCCGGGCGTCGGTCCATCCGAAGCACACCGACACTTCGTCACCCAGGCAGTGGCACGCGGAGGGCCAGAGCAAAGACGCGAAAAAGTCAGGGAAAACAAGCCTAGCCGAAGCGCGCTGCAACGTTACGGCGCGACAGTCTGTGTCGCGCTGAAACAAAACGTCCCACTATGTGCCGGAAGAAGCCCGACACGCAGCCGGTCGCACTGGATCGCCTGCGGGTGCAAACGCTATGCCAAATTCAGCTCGCGCATCCTGCGCCAGAGGGTGGAGCGGCTGCATCCCAGCGAGCGGGCTGCCGCGCCTCGACGCCACTGGTGGGCCTCCAGCGCCGCTCGCAGGCGTTCTGTCTCGCTGGTGGAGTCGCTGGGCAGGGAACGGGGAGACGGACAGGGCCAGGCTCCCGAGCGGACGGTGATGCCGGAGAGTATCTCCTGCGATTGTCCGGCGGGCAGGCTGCGCGGAAGATCCGGCGGCAGGTCTTCGGGCAGGATGGTTTCCATCCGGGCGACCGCCACGGCGTACTCGATGACGTTGGCCAGCTCGCGGACGTTGCCCGGCCAGGAATGATCGAGAAGCACCCGCATGGCCTGGGGCGAGATGCGACGAACGAGCCCGTGCTGAGCGGTGATGCGGTTGAGCAGGTGAACAGCGAGCGGCGCGATGTCCTCGCGGCGTTCGCGGAGCGGAGGCACCTCGATGGGCACCACGCAGAGCCGGTAGTAGAGATCCTCGCGCATGCGTCCCTGGCGCAGTGCGGTGCGCAGGTCGACGTTGGTGGCGGCAATGATGCGGGCCTGTGTGGTTCGGGCGATGCTTTCGCCCACGCGCTCGTATTGCCGCTCCTGCAGAACGCGCAGCAGCTTCACCTGGAGCGGCGAAGGCAGGTCGCCAATTTCGTCGAGAAAGAGCGTGCCCTTCGAGGCCAGCTCAAAGCGGCCGACGCGATCGCGTACCGCGCCGGTGAAGGCGCCGCGCACATGGCCAAAGAGCTCCGACTCCAGCAGCTCCGCGGGCAGCGCTCCGCAGTTGACCGCGACAAACGGGCCGCTGCTGCGCGGCGAATGCTGATGAATGGCTCGCGCGACGACTTCCTTGCCGGTGCCGCTTTCGCCGCCGATGAGAACCGCCGCCTCGCTGTGCTGCAGCGTTTCCACCAGGCGGAAGATACGCTGCATGGCCGGGGAACAGGCGACCGCTCCCGAGTAGAAGAGCGGAGCATCCGGGCACAGATCGTCTTCCTCCGCTGGACGCAGCAGGATGAGAAAGCTCACGCGCGGATCGCAAACGCCCGAATCGTCGTCCAGAAGTGGCGCGACGGTGATGGAGACGAGGCGTGCCGCCGATTGGCCGAAACGCAGGGTCGCCCGCCATCCCTCGCGCCTCTGCCGATCCAGCAGCGCCTGGCGCAGCGGCCCGCGCGGACCAAAGAGGTCCTCGCCAAGCAGCTCTTCCACGGGACGGCCGGACACCGCCGCGGCAGATCCCGGGCCGAGCAGACGATCCAGCAGCCATGAGGCGTGGACAATCCGGAATTCGGAATCGACGCAGATGAAGGATCGGCCAACCGAGGCGAGAGCACGGGTGACTCCCTGCAGCGCCGCCTCGGCCAGCGCATCCGGTGGAGGGTCGAGCGGGCCGTCGCGATCCATGAGTCACGCACCTCTCAGAGAAACACCACCTGCTTCGATTCGCTGATCATCTGGATGAACGATCCCACGCCGACATAATCGATGTTGGGGTAGTCGATCATCTCCTCTTCCTTCAGGCCCATGACGCCCATCGACATTTCGCAGACGTGGATGCGAACGCCGTACTCCGCCGCATCCTTCATCAGCTCTTCGAGGGATTTGACGCCGCGTTGTTTCATCACCGAGCGGATCATCTTCGGCCCCATGCCCGCCATCTGCATTTTGGAAAGCGGCAGGGCGCGCGATCCGCGCGGCAGCATCCATCCGAACATGCGGTCCAGGAGGCCCTTGCGCGGCGACTTGCGCGGATCGCGCAGCGCGGCGGTTGCCCAGAAGGTGAAGAACATGTCCACCTGCATGTCATAAGCGACCGCGCCCAGCGCGATGATGAAGGCGGCAATGGTGGTGTCGAGGTTGCCGCTCATGACGCCGATCGAGAGGCGGTCGTTGCCGGCGGATTTCTCCAGCGCGTCGACCCGTGCGGTCAGTTCCTGCAGGGCCTGCTGAAGGTTGAGATCGAGCGGAGTAGCGGTCATAGAAATTCCTTTCGCGGCCAGCCTCGGGCCGGCTAAGACTGGACTGCCTCAGCAGCGACTTCTCTCTCCGGTGCGTGACGCCAGACAAACAGAGCCAGCGCCAGCGGCCGATAGAGCACATGAGCAAAGCGGGTGAGCGGCAACATGGCGATCAGATCCATGGCCAGAACAACGTGGGCGACAAAGACGGCATGGCTGACCTGCGTCATGGGCAGATAAACCGCGACTTCGGTCAAAAGACCGGTGAAGACCGTAGTGGCCAGCAGCGCCGGAAAAAACCAGTCAGCAAAGGTGCGTTTGCGCCAGTCGCCATTTTCGCCCGGCTGCGACCGGAAGAGCATGATGGCCAGCCCACACAAACAGACCAATCCACCTGTCGCCCCCAGCAGACGCATGGGGTACCACGGCGGAACCGGCGAGCCGATGGGCTTGAGCAGATAGTCGAGGGTGGTCGCCAGCAGCATGGCCACAAAGCCGCCCAGAACGCAGGCGTGCACCACACGACGGCGCAGATACCATGCAGGCTGCGGAGGCGCTGGCGTTGACTCGCCGGTATCGCACTGGCCGAATCGACGATGGGTGATCGCCTCGCCGATTGCGGACCATACCGCTCCCGGAATCGCGCCCACCCGCAGCGGAATGCCTTCGCGGCGTCGTTCCTTCCAGAAGAGAGCGATCATTGTGGCCAGGCCCACAGCCGCGCCTGCGCCGATCACAACAAAGAGAACCACGCCAATGTCATGAATCCACGAGCCCGGTATGAACTCGAAGAGCGGCAGATGCGACGCTCCCGGCGTTCCCCGGCTGAGCAGCAGCAGAGAAAAGAAGAGCGAGAAAACGCCGAAGATGGCGAGGGTTCCAGCGGCGGAACGGCTGGCCAGCGCGCTGAGCCCGGTGAAGTCGAGCCGCGAGACGGCATAGCTGCGCGCCGCGGCCATGAACTCGGCCGGATCGGCTTCGCGCGGGCAGGTGCGGGTGCATTCGCCGCAGGCGTAGCAGCGCCACACATCCTCGCTGGCGAGCAGTTCGCGCTCCATTCCCACCTGCGCCATGCGGATGGCGCGGCGCGGGAATCCCGCCGAGTCCTGCGCCAGCGGGCAGACGGCAGTGCAGTTGCCGCACTGGAAGCAGGACTGCACTTTCAGCTCACCGCCTTTGCCATGGCGGCGAATCCTTTTCATCAGCTCCGGGTTTACGTCGCGAATCATCGCAGTTCCTTTCCGGCTCAGTGGCTCTGACCCTGGTCTGTCGGGTCGGTCGCAGTCAGCGTGTAGAGGATGTAGTCGTCGTCCTCGCCCGCTTCCGCCGCCTCGCCGTATTTGCGCATGGCGGTCACGTGCCAAAGCACTTCGTCGGCGGGAATTTGCAGCTCCGCGGCGATCCGGGGAACTGTTGTGGGTTCGCGCGCAAGCAGAGCCCGGACTGCCTTGCGCCGGGCCACCACGGTCTGGTGGTGGCGGCGCGCATCCGGTTGCGCTCCGCCAGCGATGGAGCGCAGCTGCGCCAGAGCTTTCTTCTGTTCGGAGGTCAGTGGCTGAAGAGCCATATTGCATCCTTTCTCGCGCGTCAGTGCGCCAGTGCCGGAACTTCCGCGGCGATGCCATCCACCATGGCGTCGAACTGATCGAGCCGCCAGCCGCTGACCTGGATGGCGCGATGCGGACAGACGGCGACACAGGCTCCGCAGCCGACGCAGAGCCCCGGATTAACCTCCGCACGGCGGCCCGCGCCGCTTTCGGAGATGACGTCGATCATCTGCAGCGCGCCATCGTATTCGCACTGCGATACGCACAGGCCTGAACCCTCGCAGAGGGCCGGGTCGACCACGGCGACATAGGGGTTGAGCTCGACGGAATCGTGCGAGAACATCGCGGCGGCCTTCACTGCCGCGGCTCCGGCAGCGGAGAGGGTTTCGCGAATGTCCATTGGCCCCTGTGCCGTTCCCGCCAGCAGCACGCCATTCACGGACACCTCAACGGGACGCAGCTTGGGATGAACTTCCTGCAGGAAGCGATCCTCGCCGGTCGGCAGCTTCAGGCTGTCCACCAGCTCCGGAATGGCGTTCGGAACCATTCCCGTCGCCAGCACCACCATATCGACGGGCAGGCGCAGCTCCTCGCCCCAGGTCAGCATGTCCTTCACGCGAACGGCGAGACGCGCCTGGCGATCGCCGTTGCCGGCAAGGCGCTCCACCACCGGCGGCTCTTCGCCGCGATAGCGGAAGAAGATCACCCCGGAGTCGCTTGCGTTGCGATAATAATCCTCGGCGCCACGCGCGTAGGTGCGGATGTCCTGATAGAGATCGAAGACCGAGGTCTCAGGGAAGCGGCGGCGCAGGGCGATCTCCTGCTGCAGAGCGGTCGTGCAGCAAACACGCGAGCAATAGGTATTCAGGCGGCCATCGGCCTGGGGTGTGTGAACGCCGTCGATCTGGCGGCTGCCCACGCAGTGAATGAACGCGACACTCCGGATAGGCCGGCCCTTCCATGTCAGCGCCCCGTCCGTATCGTCTGCCCCCTCCAGGATGTGGATGAAGTCCGTCATGGTCACAACGCCTGGCTCGGCCGCATAGAGGAATTCGCCGTCGGCCGGAACATACGGATGGAAGCCGGTGGCCACCACCAGGGCGCCCGCGGTCAGCTCGGTCGTGCGGCGTTCGCCGCCCGGGCCGAAGTCGCCCTCAATGGCAACCTGAAAATTGCCGACGAACCCGGTAATACTCTTCACCCGGCTGTTCAGCAGGACCTC
>JAJZJJ010000587.1 GCA_021810175.1 Acidobacteriota bacterium
GTCAAAGTAGACATCGAGTTCCCCCTCGAGATGATGGGATTGAGCGTGCGGAGGTCGTGCCCTGGCTAATCCTTTAGACGTAGGGGGAGGAGTTGGGATAGATGCGGGAGGGCGATTCTGGAAGTGGGCAGTGCCGGATCGGGTACGGGAGCATGGGGAATGAGCGAGATTTTCGGCGGGGTGGATTGACGCTCGACTCGAGTCGGGCTACTCTGAGCGCAACGACGGCGAAGCATATTGGTATTCGATGCCAACCCGGTCCCAGCAGCGCAGCAGGCGCAAGCCCTGTGCAATGCGAGCGATGCGCTGCGAGACGATGCCGTTTTCCCGACACTATCCATACAACCGGCCGGATGCAATGCAGACGGTACTGGAGGTCATGACCCCGCTTGATGAGAAAAGCGCTGGAAATCACGCCGAATCTTGAGCCCCTGTTCGGGACCCGCGATGAAAACCTGAGGCTCATGGAGACGATGCTCCATGTGCATATCGATTTCGAATCCGATGGGCTGATAGTGGAGGGTCCGGAGGAAAGCGTGAGCCGTGTAGAGCGGATATTTGCGGACTTTGAGGCGCTGCGACGAGCGGGTGTGAACCTGCAGAACGGCGAGCTGAACGGGATGCTGCGTCTGGTGACGGCGGATCCTTCGATTACGCTGCGGAGCCTGGTGGATGCGGGGCGGCAACGTTCGGCGGGGACGAAGCGGACGGTGCAGCCGAGGTCGTTGAACCAGCGGCGGTATGTGGAGTCGATTGAGCAGTGCGACATGGTCTTCGGGATAGGGCCGGCGGGTACGGGCAAGACGTACCTGGCGGTGGCGATGGCGGCCTCGGCACTGATGGCGAAGAAGGTAAGCCGGATTATCCTGGTGCGGCCCGCGGTGGAAGCGGGCGAAAAGCTGGGATTTTTGCCGGGCAGTCTGCAGGAAAAGGTGGATCCGTATCTGCGGCCGCTTTACGACGCGCTCTACGACCTGCTGGAGCCGGAGAAAGTGGACAAGATGCTGGAGCGCAACGTGATAGAGATTGCTCCGCTGGCGTTTATGCGCGGGCGGACGCTGAACGAGGCGTTCATCATCATGGACGAGGCGCAAAATACGACGAGCGAGCAGATGAAGATGTTCCTGACGCGGCTGGGGAATCACTCGAAGGCCGTGATCACGGGCGACATCACGCAAATTGACCTGCCCAACCCGCGACGGTCGGGGCTGGTGGAGGCGATGGGCGTGCTGCAGGGTGTGGAAGGCATCGGGTTTGTGCACTTTGAGGATGGCGACGTGGTGCGGCATCAACTGGTGAAGCGGATTATCCAGGCCTACGACAGCTTTGGGCGCCAGCAGCAGGAGCTGCCGCTCTCGATGGACGAGGAGACGCGGAAGAAGTCGTCGCCGAAGCCGCAGTGAGCGGTCGCCAGTCGATTAGGACAGTTGCGATAACATAGAAAGCAAGGGAGGGGGCGTTGCTCCCTCCTTTTTGCTTTAGCACGGTTTGCTTTCTGAAAAGATGATCCTGGTAGAACCTGAAATACGCGCTGCTTATGCAAGACGCCTGCGAATGAACGACCTGCGGCAGTTTGTGGAGCAGGCGCAGGCGGCGGTAAAGCTGCGCGGGGATGTTTCTGTGCTGCTGACGGGGGACCGGCAGATTCGTCGGTGGAACCGGGATTTTCGCGGCAAGAACAAGGCGACGGATGTGCTGTCGTTTCCGGCGGTTGCGCTGGACGATGTGCCGTCGCCGATGGCCGGGGACCTGGCGATTTCTGTAGAAACAGCCGATGAGCAGGCCAAGGAACAGGGGCATGCGCTAGCCGAGGAACTGAAGGTTCTGATGCTGCACGGGCTGTTGCACCTGGCCGGATACGACCACGAGACCGATGACGGTACGATGGCGCGCGTGGAACGGCGGCTGCGAGTGAAGCTGGGGTTGAAGGCCGGGCTGACGGAGCGTGCACAGACGGAGCCGGTGAAGAAGACGGCTGCGGCGACGAAGAAATCGGCGGCGAAGTCGACACGGACACAAAGGCGCATGCGATGAGCTACGTGGACGCCGCGGTGATTGCCGTTCTGCTAGTGATCTACACGATTGCCTCGTATGTAGAGCGGCTGTACATGGAGATGGGCCGGTTTCTGGCCCGGGAATACCAGGAAAATATTGACGCGTGGGAGCAGGACATTGAGCCGCGGATGGGGCTGAAGCGCGGGCTGCTGCAGCTTTGCGCGGTGCTGCTGGTGCAGTTGTCGTTTGCGGCGCTGCTGGTGCTGATTGAGTGGCCGGCGGTGTTGCATGTACTGGTGGCGCCCTCGGAACTGGCGGGCGAGCTGGCGCAGACGGCGCTGACGGTGGTGCTGCTGATCGTGATCTTCAACCAGTTTTTGCCGTTTGTGCTGTTCAGCCGGACGAAGGGGATGTGGCTGAGGCGCTGGCGGTATGTGCTGATCGCGTTCCTGTACCTGGTGGTTCCGGTGGCGCTGGTGCTGCAGTTTTTTATTTCGATTGCGTCGCTGGCGGAGGTTCCAGCGGAGGCTCGGGGCGAGGATGAAGCCGAAGCGGTGGAAGCGCTGATTGAGGCGGGCGAGGAAGAGGGAATCCTGGACGAGAGCGACCGGGAGCTGGTGCGGTCGGCGCTGGAGTTTGGCGATAAGGTGGCGCGGGAGGTGATGACTCCGCGGCCGCAGATAGTTGCCGTGCCGGGCGGGACGACGCTCGAGCAGTTCACGGAGATGCTGCAGGTGAGGCCGCTCTCGCGTGTGCCGGTTTATGAGGGATCGCTGGACCAGATTACGGGAATTGTCTTTTCGCATGACCTGCTGGGGATCTCGGACGAGGACGCGAAGACGCGCACGGTGGCGAGTTTGCAGCGGCCGGCGAGTTTTGTTCCAGAGACGAAGCGGGTGAACGAGCTGCTGCGTGAGATGCAGATGGAAAAGCAGCACATGCGGATTGTGATTGACGAGTACGGCGGCGTGGCGGGGCTGGTGACGATTGAAGATCTGCTGGAAGAGATTGTGGGAGCGATTTCTGACGAACATGAAGAGACCGACGAGATGGCGCAGGTGACGCGCGAGGCCGATGGTGCGTGCGTGGTTCCGGGGTCGCTGG
>JAJZJJ010000588.1 GCA_021810175.1 Acidobacteriota bacterium
CACCTTCAGATACTTCCCATTCTGCTTGCAGAACACGGCCACCCGCCGGAAGCTCCCGTCCATATACTTGTCCGTCGGCGTGTACTGCAGCACATACTGCGTCCGCAGCTCTTCTTCGATCTGCTCGAAGGCATTTTCCAGCTTCCGGCCATTGCTGCCCACGTCGATCACCCGTCCGCCCGTCTGGTCGGTCAGCCGCCGCATTGCGTCCGCGCCCGTGTATCCCATCCCGTACCCGCCGTAGAAACCCCGGTTCGCAATCAAAATCACATACACGATCGTGTCCGAGTCCTGCGCCGCCGCCACCGCGTCCCGCAGCCGGTGATCGCTGCCCTCGTCCTGCCCGTCCGTCAGCAGAATCATCGCCTTGCGCCCCGTCTGACCTGCCATCTTGTCCCGTGACGCCTGATACACCGCGTCGTACAGCACCGTTCCCTTCGGCGCGCCCATCGTTGGAATCGTCCCCTGCCCCAGCCCCGGAACCCCAATCGATCCGCCGCCGCCCGCCGTGTTGATCTGCAGCCCGTCAATCGCGTGATCCAGCTCGCTTATATCGTTCGTGTAATCCTGATCCAGGTCCACCCCAACGTCGAAATTCAGCACAAATGCCTGATCCTTCGGCCGCAGCACCTGCTTCAGAAACCGCTTCGCCGAATCTTCCTCCATCGGCAGCAGATTCTCCTGGCTGCCGCTCGTGTCGATCATGATTCCCAGCGACAGCGGCTCATTCGCCTCCGTCCGAAAACTTGTAATCTTCTGCGGCTGCTTGTTCTCCCATACCGTGCAGGCGCTCTCTTTCAGGTATGGAATCAGCGCGTTATGCTTGTCCCGGACCGTAAAATATTCCGTCACCAGGTTCGTCGTCACATGCAGCGTCTCCTGCGGCAGTGGCGTCGCCGGCGGCGCCGTATCCGGAAAGTTACTGGCCGGAGGCGCGTCAGGTGACGGAAGCGCCTGTCCCCACGTCAGAGGTACAGTTGCTGCCATCAGCAGCACCGGGATGCACAGCATTCGCAGACCGCGCATATTCATGACCTCTTAGACGGAGCGGCTTTCCAATTCGCTTACACGAAAACGACCCCGCCGCTCTGGTACTCTTGAGCATACGCCCTCGCTCTCCTTCGCCTCTGCGGTGCATCTTATAAGCAGGTGTCATGCGCAGCTTTCCGGGGGATACGAATATGGGCAGGCGCGTAGTGCATTGCAACGGACGAATTGGGGGATTCAGCTTGATGCGGGTCGTTTGGTACGGCGCTCTTTGCCTCGCTTTGACAGGTGCGGCCTTCGGGCAAAATCAGCAGCAACAGAAGAAAAACCAGCCACAGCAGCCGCAGAACGTCCCCAGCGCTCCCGTTCCTCAGGCTCCCGCGCCTCAGCCGAATTCTCTTCAGAAACTCGCCGGCCAGGTCACGCCCGGCATCGGCACCAACTCTCCCGATGTCGTCGGTTCCCAGAATGCCGGCCAGTCCGCTCCTCATATCGAGAACGGCGCCGTCACCCCCCAGAGCCAGCAGACCCCTCCGCCCGATGACTTCCAGAAGACTCCCCCCATGATGCCCAAAAAGGGCGAGTCTCCCGTCCCTCCGCCGCCTCCGCCGCCGCAGCAGAACGCCAATCTCCCCGCCGGCGTACCCTTGTTCCACACCAACGTCACCGTCGTCGACGTCCCCGTCATCGTCCAGGACAAACACGGCCACGACATCGGCGGTCTGCCCTGGTGGCGCTTCCGCATCTACCAGGACGGCGTCCGTCAGCGCATCTGGTACTTCACCACCGATGCCTACCCCCTCTCCATCGCCTTCGTCATCGACAACACTCTGCCTACCGACATCATGCACAAGGTGAATGAGAGCCTCTCCGCCATCGGCGAATCCCTCACCCCTCAGGACACCGTCGCCCTCATCACCTACGCCGGAACCTCCCCGCAGCTCGTCACCGACTTCACTGCCGCCAACGGCCAGCGCCTCACCGCCGCCCTTCACATGGCCAAACATCCCGGCGAGCAGATGGGGGTCCCCGATCTCGGCGACCCCCTCAACAGCGGCCCCATGGTCAACGGCATGCCCGCCGATCCCACCCTTACCCCCCAGATCGGCAACTCTGGCCCCTTCCTCGTCATGCCCCGCGAGGTTCACCCCCTCAACGACGCTATCCTCTACGCCGCCGAACAGCTCGCCAGCCAGCCCCGCGGCCGCCGCCGCATCATCTACGTCGTCAGCGACGGCAAGGACGTCGGCAGCAAGGCCAAATTCAAGGAGGTCCTCCGCTACCTCCAGATGAACAACATCGCCGTCTACGGCACCCAGGTCGGCGACTCCGCCCTCTGGGGCATCGGCTACCTCGACCGCATGAAGCTGCCCTTCCTCCAGCCGGCCGACGTCCTCCCTCGCTACGCCTACCTCACCGGTGGCCTCGTCAGCTCGCAGCTGACCGAAAACGGCATCCAGAACGCCTTCATCCAGATGATGGATTCCGCCCGTACCGCCTACACCATCGACTACCTCAGCCACCAGTCCACTCTCGGCCAGACCTACCACTCCATCGATGTCCGCGTCGAGGGACTCCCCAACCTCAATGTCTATGCCAAGCAGGGCTACTATCCCGCCGCGTCGCCGCAGTACTAATTCCCCCGCGGGAGAGCCCTGCGCTCTCCCGCTTCTCTTCTCTCCCTGTCCTTCGCAGTCCTGCCTCTCACCCCGCGGACTGTTATCCTGTGGCTGACTCGTATTGCACACAAGACCCCGCGCCTGAATCACCTGCCTCGCGCGCCCGGAGTCAAAGGAACTGTCCCGCAAATGGCCGACGCAAAATTACAAATCATCCCCCTGGGCGGACTCGGCGAGTTCGGCATGAACTGCCTCGCCCTCCGCTATAAGGACGACATCCTCGTCATCGATGCCGGCCTCATGTTTCCCGAGTCCGAGCTCCTCGGCGTCGACATCGTCGTCCCCGATATCTCCTACCTCGTCGAAAACAAAGCGCTCGTCCGCGGCATCATCCTCACCCACGGCCACGAAGACCACATCGGCGGGCTCCCCTGGATCCTCTCCGAGCTCAACGTTCCCGTCTACGGCACCGAGTTCACCCTCGCCTATGT
>JAJZJJ010000589.1 GCA_021810175.1 Acidobacteriota bacterium
GTCGCTGGGGTGTCCGAAGAATCTGGTGGACAGCGAAGTGATGATGGGTCTGCTGGATCGGGCCGGGGCGGAGCTGACTCCGGAGGCGGAGACGGCCGAGATTCTGGTGGTGAACACGTGCTCGTTCATTGACAAGGCCAAGCAGGAGTCGGTGGACGCGATTCTGGAGATGGCGCAGCTGAAGACGGCGGGATCGGCGAAGAAGCTGATCGTGGCCGGATGCCTGGTGGAGCGGTATCGGGACGAGATTCGGAAGAATATTCCGGAAGTGGACGCGGTGATCGGGACGGGCGAGCTGGAGGGGATTCTGGCGGCGGCCGGGCTGGAGATGCCGGCGCCGGCTGCGGATTCGCCATTCAAGATTCTGACCGGGAGCGCGATTCCGACAGAGAGCGGCGGCGCGGAGGTTCGGCTGGGCGTGGAAGGCCAGGCGGGGACGCATCGGAGCCAGAGCCGGGGCGACTCGGGGTTTCGAGCGGAGGGCGACCGGCGCGAGGAGCAGGGGCGGTTTAGCCGCGAGACGTGGGATGGGGCGGGAGCCCAGCTTCCGCAGTATTTGTACGACCACACGACGCCTCGGCTGCGGACGACGAAGTCGGCTTCGGCATACATCAAGATAGCCGAGGGGTGCGACCATCCGTGCAGCTTCTGCGTGATTCCGAATCTGCGGGGGAAGTTTCGGTCGCGGCGGTTTGAGTCGGTAGTGGCTGAGGCCGAGGCGCTGGTGGCGGAGGGCGTGCGCGAGATTACGCTGATCGGGCAGGACACGACGTGCTATGGCGAGGACCTGGGGCTGAAGGACGGGCTGGCGGAGTTGCTGGACCGGCTGGCGCAGATCGAAGGGCTGACCTGGCTGCGGTTTCTGTATGCCTATCCGAACCGGATTACGGGCAGGCTGCTGGAAACGATCGCCAAACACGAGAGCATCTGCAAGTACCTGGATGTGCCGCTGCAACATGCGTCCGGGCCGGTGCTGAAGGCGATGAAGCGGGGCGGCGGGGCGGAGATTTTTCTGAAGACGCTGGAGAAAGTACGGGCGGCGGTGCCGGGGATCGCGCTGCGGACGTCGTTCATTGTGGGATTTCCGGGCGAGACGGACGCGGATTTTGAGGCGCTGTGCGATTTTGTGGCGGAGGCGCGGTTCGACTGGCTGGGCGTGTTCTCGTATTCGGATGAGGAAGGCTCGGGAGCGTTCGAGCTGGGAAAGAAGGTCCCGAAGCGGGTGATCGAACAGCGGCGGAAGGCGCTGATGAAGCTGCAGAAGGGACTGAGCCGGAAAGCGAAGCGGGAGATGGTGGGGCGAACGGTCGAGGTGCTGGTGGAAGGCGAGTCGGAGGAGACTCCGCTGCTGTGGGAAGGACGGACGCAGTATCATGCACCGGAGATCGATGGGACGGTTTACCTGAACGACTTTGGTCCGTTTGAGGCGCTGACGCCGGGAAAGTTCTATCGCTGCGAGGTGACCGAGGCGCACGATTACGATCTGGTGGCGCGGGTGATGGGCGAGGCAGGCGAAACGAAGGCTCGGGAAGCGGAAGCGACGGGAGTGGGAGTATGAGCGGCAAAGCAAAGGTTCTGCGGTGTCCGACCTGCCGTACTTTGGTGACGGAGAAGGACGAGGATTTTCCGTTTTGCAGCGACCGGTGCCGGAAGATCGATTTGGGGAAATGGGCCAGCGGGGAATACAGGATTTCGTCGCCGGTTCTCGACCCGGAAGTTTTGGAAGGGCTGAGCGAGGACGCGCAGCGCAACAGGAACGATGAAAACTAGATCGCCGATTACGGAAGAGTCTTTTCCCGCGGGCTCGATCTATCTGGGGCCGCGGACGAAGTGGGCCTGGCTGGTGGCAAGGTTTTTTGGAGCGGGGCAGATGAAGCCGGGGCCGGGAACGTGGGGCTCGGTGGTGGCGGCGCTGATCTGGTACTTCGGGCTGCGAGCCGCGCATCTGAACGGATGGGCGGCGGTGGCGGCAACGCTGGCCGGCGCCGCGGTGGCGACGGCGGTGGGGATTCCGGCGGCCAGCATCGTGGAGCGGGAATCGGGCCGGGAAGATCCGGGGTACGTGGTGATCGACGAGGTCGCGGGACAGTGGCTGACGCTGGCCGCAGCCACGGTGGACTGGGGCCATGCGCTGCTGGCGCTGGTGCTGTTCCGGCTGTTCGACATTACGAAGCCGTGGCCGGTGCGGAAGTTCGAGGAACTGCATGGGGGAACGGGGATTATGCTGGACGATCTGGCGGCGGGCGTTTATGGAGTGGCCGTGATGCTGATTGTGCGGCACTGGTGGTGAGGTAGCTGAGGAGCGGGCCGCGGAAAAGCGGTTAGCGAAAAGCGGTTAGCGAGGGACGGTTCGCGAAAGGCGGTTAGCTAAAAAGCTGATCGCTAAGGAGCGGGTAGCTAAGAGGCGGGTAGCGGAAAAGGGGCTGGCCGGTGAAGGCTGGCGGAGTGGTGAGAGGGGATGGTAAGGATTCTGAAATCGGAGGCGAGCACGACGCCGCGCATTGACGCGGTGATGCCCGATGCGGCGATGCCGGGCGGTGAAGTCGAGGTCCGGGGAGCGAACCTGGGGCCGGTGGGAATGAAGAGCGAAAAGGGTGAGGGAACGGAATGGCGGCGGCCAGTTCCCATGCTGGGCGAGCTGGCGGCGCCGGTGCTGCTGACGCGGAATGAGCGGCTGGTGTTCCGCGTGCCGGATGAGGCGGACTCGGGACGGCTGCGGATTTTGCAGAATGGCGCGCAGAGCAACGCGGTGGAGATGCGGGTGGCCAGCCTGGTGGCGAACGGGATTCATGCGGTTGGGAATCCGGCGATGGACCGCGCGGGAAATATTTATGTGACGTACAGCGGACAGAGGGGGCAGGAGACGCCGGTGTCGGTGTTCCGGGTGGAACACGGCGGGGACATGCAGCCTTTTGCGAGCGGCATTGTGAATGCGACGGGGCTGGCGCTGGATTTCGAGGAGAACCTGTATGTTTCCTCGCGGCATGAGGGCAAGGTGTACCGGGTGACCCGGAGCGGTGCGGCGAGCGTGTACGCGGAAGGGATGGGCGTGGCGACGGGGCTGGCGTTCGACGCGGAGCAGAACCTGTACGTGGGC
>JAJZJJ010000590.1 GCA_021810175.1 Acidobacteriota bacterium
AAAACGGGAGGGAATTTAAATTCCCCTCCCGCAGCATTGAAGATCGTTAAACCTGAGATCGCAGCGAGCGATCAACCTCGCTGATTGTAACGCGATTTTGATCCCGCAATCTCTTTCCCTGCCACGAGTTTTTCCCTTATGCCGCCTTAATTTCCCTTTTTCCCGGCTCGAGCGACTTCCCTACTTCCACCTTGATCTGCTTCGGCTTCGCTTCCGGCCGCTTCTGCATCTCGATCCGCAGCACCCCGGCGTCGTACCCGGCCTTCACGTTCTCCATGCTCACCGTGTTCGGAACCGTGAAGGAGCGGTAGAAGCTTCCGTACCGCCGCTCAATCCGGTGGAAGTTCTCTTCCTTCTCTTCCTTCTCGAACTTGCGCTCGCCCTTCACGGTCAGCACATTGTTCTCCACCTGGATGTCCAGCTCATTCTCCTTCATCCCCGGCACTTCCAGCTTCAGCACGATCTTGTGCTCATCCTCATAGATGTCCACCGGAGGCACGAAGGCCGCGGTCGAAACCAGATCGTTCTCGCCAACACCCCGGCTGAAGTCCTGGAAAAGCGAGTTCATCCGGTTCTGCAGCGAAAGGACGTCACGAAAAGGATCCCAACGAGTGATTGCCATAGAAATCTCCTTCGTTCTCAGATTCTGAGTGATCGGGCCAACCTTCCCGGTTGGCCACCACAACATCTGATGAAACTATAGCACAAACGATGCATAAAACATGAGTGTGTTTGTATCAATTTTAGGATGAACCGCAAATCACTGGATCCACAAAGCCTCCCATCCAGAAGATGGTGCTTCGCGGTTCCCGGCTAGCTCCTCCGCCCGCTGCCACCGCAGCCCGCCCGAGCGGGGCCGCCCCCGAAAAACCGCGGAGACTACCCCAGCCCCGCGCCATACGCAGGCGGTGCCTCACCCGACTCGAAACTCGGTCCCCAGGTCCCCGCGGCTTCCGCTCCGTCGCCCAGCAGAACCTCCCCATCAGCACCTGCCTCAACCTCTGCTCACGGTTCGCAGACAGCCATTTTGTATCCGACATCACATTTCCCGCAGATTTTGTGACCGCAATCACAGGCAGACCCCGGCTGTGATCTGAATCACAGGCGTTTTGCGAAGGCTTGTGACGACGGATACATACAGACGTCCCGAGCCAGGCTAACAATTCTCCGTTTTTCAGTACTGCGCATGGCCCCGTGTTCCACTCCGGCCCGCTCGCAGCATGGGCTGCCACCGGCGCACCAAATCGCAGCACCTCGCCCATCGGGCACGCCGGCTTGCCGGCAGAACGGAGAATCAGAATGAATGCCAGTACTCTCGACTACCAGGAGGTAGTCAGGGCCGCGAAAGCCGAAGCCCCGGCCCAGTATGTTTTCTTCTTCGGCGCGGGGATCGCCGAAGGCACCGGAAAAATGCGCGACATCCTTGGCGGTAAAGGCGCCGGCCTCGCCGAAATGACCAATGCCGGCCTCCCCGTCCCTCCCGGCTTTACCATCCAGACCGAAGCCTGCCGCGAGTTCATGCGCGGCAAACTCTCCCCCCAGGTCACCGAGCAGATGGACCTCGCCCTCGAGCGCCTCGAAAAGCTCCAGGGACAGCGCCTCGGCGCCGGCGACAATCCCCTCCTCGTCAGCGTCCGCTCCGGCGCCAAATTCTCCATGCCCGGCATGATGGACACCATCCTCAACCTCGGCCTCAACGACGCCTCCGTCGAAGCTCTCGCGAAAAAGACCGGCAATCCCCGCTTTGCCTACGACTCCTACCGCCGCCTCATCCAGATGTTCGGCGACGTCGTCCTCGACATCCCCAAATCCAGCTTCGAGCACATCTTCGACGAGACCAAGAAAAAGCACGGCGCAAAGCAGGACACCGAGCTCTCCCCCGCCGGCCTGAAGGAAGTCATCGCCGGCTACAAAAGGCTGGTGCTCCGCCACACCGGCGCCGAGTTCCCCCAGGACCCCTGCCGTCAGCTGGTCATGGCGAGGGACGCCGTCTTCAGGTCCTGGAATAACGACCGCGCCCGCACCTACCGCCGCCTGAACAACATCGACGACCTCCTCGGCACCGCCGTCAACGTCCAGGCCATGGTCTTCGGCAATCTCAACGATTCCAGCGGCACCGGCGTCGGCTTCACCCGCAATCCCGCCAACGGCGAGAAAGAGTTCTACGGCGAGTTCCTCATGAACGCGCAGGGCGAGGACGTCGTCGCCGGCATCCGCACGCCGATTCACATCGACGAACTGCAGAAGCTGATGCCCCACGTCTACGACCAGCTCCGCGACCTCACTTCGCGCCTGGAAAAACACTACCGCGACATGCAGGACTTCGAGTTCACCATCCAGGATGGCCGCCTCTACATGCTGCAGACCCGCAACGCCAAGCGCACCGGCATGGCCGCGGTCCGCATCGCCATCGATATGGTCCGCGAAGGCCTCATCACCATCGACGAAGCCGTCCTGCGCGTCGAGCCGAACCAGATCTTCGACTTCCTCGTGCCGCGCCTGAACGAGAAGGGCGCCGTTGAGGTGCTCGCCACCGGACTGCCCGCCTCACCCGGCGCCGCCGTCGGCCAGATCGTGTTCACCGCCGCCGACGCCGTCAAATTCCACGAGAAGGGCACCTACAAATCCATCATCCTCGTCCGCAGCGAGACCTCGCCCGAGGACATCGCCGGCATGAACGTCGCCGTCGGCATTCTCACTTCGCGCGGCGGCATGACCTCCCACGCCGCTCTGGTCACCCGCGGCATGGGCAAGTGCTGTGTCGCCGGCGCCGGCGATGTCACCATCGACGAGAAGAAGAAGGAGATGCGTGTCAAAGGCAAGGTCTTCCACGAGGGCGACTGGCTCTCGCTCGACGGAACCACCGGCCGCGTCATCCTCGGCAAGCTGCACACCATTCCCGTCAATCCCGATAACCCCGACCTCGTCCAGTTCATGGGCTGGGTCGATCAGCGCCGCCGCCTGCGCGTGCTGGCCAACGCGGACATCCCGCGCGACGCCAAACAGGCCCAGGTCTTCGGCGCCGAGGGCATCGGCCTCTGCCGCACCGAGCACATGTTCTTTGCCGAGGACCGCCTGCCTCACATGCAGGCCA
>JAJZJJ010000591.1 GCA_021810175.1 Acidobacteriota bacterium
CCAAGGACCGATTCATCCCATCCCCCTCATCGCCAGCAGCTAAAGCCACCCGAAAGCGATCGCTGCCGTCATCATTGCAAATTAGAGGTAGACAGGTAAAGCAGAATTAGTATATCTGTTTAGCAGACAAATTGATGGCAACTGATCGCCTACCTCCTTGCCGGGAAGGGAATCATCCGTGTCGATTCTTAGCGCCGGAGAAGTCCTATGGGACGTCTTCGCCCATCGCGAACTCCTCGGCGGCGCTCCACTCAACTTCTCCGCCATGGCCTCTCGCCTCGGACACGACGTCACCCTCCTCACCGCCGTCGGCGATGACGATCGCGGCCTCCGCGCCCTGACCGCCATCCGCAACCTCGGCCTCTCCACCGACTGCGTCCAGACCATTCCCTCCGTGTCCTCCGGCGCCGCCATCGTCACTACAGACAGCGAAGGCAACGCCAGCTACCGAATCGATCGCCCCGCCGCCTTTGACGGTTTCCAGCTTGACGAGCAAACCCTCGCCCGCCTTCAGGCCCTGCCACCCTCCTGGCTCTACTTTGGAACCCTCGCACAGGCCGCGCCCGGCTCGCCCGCGCTGATCGAATCCCTCCGCCGCCGCTTCCCCGGCCTTCCCTGCTTCTACGACATCAACCTCCGCGAAGGCCACTGGAACTTCCCTCTCGTCCAGCGCCTTTCCGCCTCCGCGCGGGTGCTCAAATTAAATCACTCCGAGGCGGAGCTGCTGCACCGCCACCTCCACCCGCTCTGCACTTTTTCGCTTGAAAGCTTCTGCCGCGAATGGGCCGCCGCCCATCGCATTGCCACCATCTGCGTCACTCTCGGTGGCGAAGGATGCGCCATCCTGTCCGAAGGCCGATTCCAGGCCTTTCCCGGCTTCTCTGTCAAAGTGGCCGATACCGTCGGCGCTGGCGACGCCTTCGCCGCGGCCCTCCTTCACGGCATCATCCGGCGCTGGCCCATCGAGCAAACCGCCCGCTTCGCCAACGCCGTCGGAGCCACCGTCGCCAGCCAGCCCGGCGCCATTCCCTCCTGGGATCCCGCCCGCGTCGATGAACTCATCGCCAGAAGCTGAACTCAGGGAATCCGCAGCACGCACAGCACGGCATGCGTCGCGCCTTCGACCGTTGCGGCCTCTAGCTCACCATCGCGGCCACTAGGACCATCACCGCCACCACATCTACAAAACCCCAGATGGCGGCTACAACTTGCATTATTTTCCCACTCACATAGAAGCTTCTGCGCACCGCTTCCCTGTGACCGGCGTACGGTTCCAGTGCCGACGACCAGTCGCGGCTCTGTCGAACGATGATGCTTCCAAGCTGAAACACCCCGCCTAGCAGGAGGATCGTCAACAAATACATGAGGATTCTCATCTGGGGACCTTTCCTGCAGTGCGCTATCGCGCGCTGCCTTGCAGTTGATCTCACCTGTTTACAGCGCAATCACCGTGCCATTCTGCGCGTTCCCGCTCTGTTTTGGCAACAAAAACTGCCCAACTCAGGACCGGCCCTGCTCCCGTGACAGCTCCCCGAGCACACCGCCCTGCACCCAACACCAGCTCCGGGGCGACCCGCACCGGCAAAATCACACCTATGGTCGAGCAAGTCACCGGCATTCGGCCGCGAGCGAGATCCTATCGGGCGTTTTATCGCGAACACGTCGCCGCGCAGCCCCGGGGCTCAAAAAGATGCCGGAAACACAAAATGCACCGGTTACGGTGCATTTTGTGGAATCCGCAGCGCGAGGACGCGGACTGTCAGGAAAGACTTTGGCCTAAATGTGCGGGATGGCATGCATCAGCGCTACAAAATTCATCACGGCCCAGAGCACGGCCGCAGCTTGAATTATTTTCCCGCTCAAGAAGAAACTTTTACGCAATGTCTGGTAGTGTCCAGCCTCCGGATCAATGGCTACAGACCATTCATCGCTCCGCTGGGAAATCATGCTGCCCAGCTCAAACACCGCGCAAAGTAACAGGAAACACAACGCATAGACAGCGATTTGCATGGGGGAAGACCTCACTGGCGGCGCCAGGTCGCGCCACCGGATTACGCGACTTCGGCCTCATAACTTGCAATCACTGTGCCATTTCGCAGCCCTTTCTCCGGCATTGCCTCACAAACAATGCAAACTGACCCAGACAGCTTGCCGATTACCCGGCTACCAGCCCTCTTGCCTGGGTCTCGGCCGCCGGCGAGTGGATCTCACCCGGTCTTTGGGAAAATGATTCGACTGGGCGGACAACCCATATCCGGCCCACTTTCCCTGCGGGTTTGCACCGCGATTTTCTGTAGTCTGAACCACATCTGTTTTGTGTGCGGTACCGGTAGACTAAGATCATGCTGCCCTCCGTGGAACTAATTGCCATTGATATTGATGGAACACTGCTGCCTTCCGTGGGCGGTGAGCTAACGGAGCGTACCCAGCGGGCGCTGGAACTGGCGCGCCGGGCAGGCATTGAGATCGTGATTGCAACCGGGCGGCGGCACCGCTATGCGACACCGATCCTGGAACGGGCCGCTCAGCCGCCGCATACCGCACTGATTTCCTCCAATGGAAGCGTCACGCGCAGGCTCGACGGCGAACCCGTAGACTGCTTTTCCCTGCCGCTGGAAACCTCACGCGGGCTCTGCACCGCCCTGCGTCCATTTGGCGGAACCGTGGTATTCACCTTTGACCTTGAAGGCCCGGGCGAGATGGTTCTGGAGTCGTTCGATGCCGTCCATCCGCAGATTCGCATGTGGGTGGAAGCCAACCGTCACGCCCTGCTGGAAGTCAATCCTCTCGAGCGCGCCTTTGACAACGGCGCCGAGCCAATCCAGGGAATGATTTGCGGCAGCGTGAAGGCAATGCGCGACGCCGAAGACGGACTTCGCGCCTGCGGCTACGGGGCAACCGTAGAGATGCAGCGAACCGAATATCCTTCCCGGGATTTGACCATCCTGGACTTACTGCCGCCAGGCTGCTCAAAGGGCCAGGCGCTGGCACGGCTGGCAGAACAACGCGGCCTGGCCGCCGGGCAGGTCATGGCGATTGGCGATAACTGGAACGATGAGAATATGCTGGCGTGGGCCGGTCGGCCCGTAGTG
>JAJZJJ010000592.1 GCA_021810175.1 Acidobacteriota bacterium
GGTAAAGGCCTCGGCGAGGGCGAACTGAAAGGGGATGTCCTCGCGTTTGTAGTAGCTCATGCAGTAAGGGCCGTTGACGCCGTCGGCTTTGCGGTGGGCGGGCAGCCAGCGATCCATTTTGCCGCCGTTCCAGGCCTCGTGCTGCACGGACCAGGCGTGGCTGGTGGAGGGAATCTTCTGGGCGCTGGTGGAAAAGGTATTCAGATGAAACGGGAGGGTGTAGCCATCGGGGTTCATCTCGTCCGGCTGGTAGAAGACGGAGCGTCCGGTGGAGAGGCGGAGAGCGTGGGGGTCGCCGAAGCCGCGCACGCCGGCCATGGTGCCAAAGTAGTGGTCGAACGAGCGATTCTCCTGCATCAGGAGGACGACGTGTTTGATGTCTTTCAGCGATCGCGTTCTGGGTTCCTGCGCGAGGAGGCGCTGGAGGTTGGGAGGCATGAGCGAAGCGGCGGCGGTGGCGGCGGCCAGGCGCGCGGAGCCGGAGAGGAGGCGACGCCGGGTGAGTGGCTTCGGCGAGGAGAAGCGAGAATTTGAATCCATCGTTGGCTCCGAAGCCCGCACTCGGAACAGCGGGCAAATCCTATGTTAGGAGCATCAGCCGCCGATTGCGAGGTTGTTCCGGGTTAATGTCCCAATAAAAGAGAGAGCCGCGATCGAGGGCTTTTGCGAGGGCAGGATGCGTGCCCAGGAGTGTTGTTGCGGGGATGAGAAGCGGATCCGCTGAGGCAGGCGGCAGAGGTGGAGCGCAGCCGCGGCGGCAGTGATAGATAATAGCGATTCAGGAAAACCCATGTCCAACAAATTCAACTGCAGCAAAACTGCTCTGTCTGCCTGGCGCGGCACGCTGATGGCCGGGATCGCCGCCATGTTTCTTTTGTTTCCCGCGATGGCCGCTGCGCAGCCGGCATCGGCAGCATCGGCACCCATCCGCTACGATGCGCGGACCCGGGTATTCCGGATCGATGCCGGTGCGGTGTCCTATATTTTCGGCGTGAATGAGAAGGGCGAGTTGCAGACGCTGTACTGGGGGAATCGACTGAGGCCGTCGGATTCGTTTCCGGCGGCGCACTCTGTTCCGGGGATCGCGTCGTTTCAGCCTTCGATCAATACGACTCCGCAGGAATACGTTGCGTGGGGCGGCGGGCTCTACAACGTGCCGGATGTGAAGGTCACGTTTCCGGACGGGAACCGCGACCTGGTGCTGCGCTACGTTTCCTACCGGATTGCCGGAGATACGCTGAAGATCACGATGAAGGATATTTCGCGCGCGGTCTTTGCGACACTGACCTATAAGGTGGACCCGACGACGGGGATACTGGCGCGCACGGCGCGGATCGAGAACCGGACATCGCAGCCGCTGACGATTGAACAGGGGGCTTCGGCGACCTGGAACCTGCCGGCCGCGAGCGACTATCAGCTCTACTATCTCACCGGGCACTGGGCCGACGAGTTCAATTTGCAGCATGAGGCGATGCATCCGGGCAAGGTGATTCTGGAGAGCCGGCGGGGAACGACGAGCCACCACAACAATCCGTGGTTCGCCATTGAGCGCGGAGACCACCTGGATCAGGATCACGGCAATGTGTGGTTCGGCGCTCTGGCCTGGAGCGGATCGTGGCGCATCGCGATTGAGCAGAGCCAGCGGAAGCAGGTGCGGGTGACCGGCGGCTTCAATCCGTTTGATTTTTCCTATCTGCTCAAGCCTGGGCAGTCGCTGCAGATGCCGGTTTTTTATGGAGGGTATACACGCGACGGGGTTGGGGGAGCATCGCGGCTGCTGGACCGCTTCGAGCTGGCATCGATTGTTCCCGAGCGTCCGGATCCGCGGCCGCGGCCGGTTTTGTATGACTCCTGGGAAGCGACGGGATTCAATGTGACGGAAGCCGGGCAGGAGAAGCTGGCGGAGGAAGCGGCGCGGATCGGGGTGGAGCGGTTTGTGATGGACGACGGCTGGTTTGGGGAGCGCAACAGCGATCATGCCGGGCTGGGCGACTGGTATCCGAATCCGCAGAAATTTCCGCACGGGCTGGGGCCGCTGATCGACAAGGTTCATTCGCTGGGGATGGATTTCGGCCTCTGGGTGGAGCCGGAGATGGTGAATCCGGACAGCCAGCTGTATCGCGAGCATCCGAACTGGGTTCTGTATTTTCCGGGACGTCCGCGTTCGGAGCAGCGCAATCAGCTGGTGCTGAATCTGGCGCGGCCCGATGTGAAGGCCTATGTTTACGGCGTTCTCAACAAGCTGCTTACGGACAACAAGATCGACTTTCTGAAGTGGGATTACAACCGCAACTGGTCGGAGCCGGGGTGGCCTTCGGTTCCGAACGACCAGGAGCAGGAAGTGTACGTGAAGTACATCCGGAATCTGTACGCGATTCTGCGTGAGCTGCGGGCCAGCCATCCGCATGTGGAGATCGAAGCCTGCTCGGGGGGCGGGGGACGCGTGGATCTGGGGATACTTCGCTACACGGACGAGGTGTGGACTTCGGACAACACCGATCCCTTCGACCGGCTGACGATCCAGAATGGGTTCAGTTATGCGTACACGCCGGGAGTGATGATGGCGTGGGTGACGGATTCGCCCAGCTGGATGGATAACCGGTCCACATCGCTGACGTATCGATTTCTTTCGGCGATGCAGGGGTCATTGGGGATAGGCGCGAATCTGAACAAGTGGACGCCGCAGGAATTTGCCACGGCGAAGAAGCTGGTGGCCCAGTACAAGACCATCCGCGGGACGGTGCAGCACGGGTCGCTGTATCGGCTGATTTCGCCGCTGCATGGGAGCAACTATTCGGTGACCGAGTCGGTTTCGACAAACCGGGACGAGGCGGTCGTGTTTGCCTTCCTGCAGTCCAGCCGGATGGGCAATCCCTATCCGCGCATTTATCTGCGTGGGCTGGATCCGGCGGCCGAATACAGCTTTGGGATGATGGACGGCCATGCGGCTCCGGGTACTCCCGCGGTGGCGAGCGGAAGATGGTGGATGAGCGAGGGAGTGCAACTCGCACTGCGCGGCGACTTCCAGGCGGCCGCGTTCAAACTCGAACGCGCCGCGGGCGGGGCGCGATAACGAACGCTGAGGAGA
>JAJZJJ010000593.1 GCA_021810175.1 Acidobacteriota bacterium
GAGCGCGGTCTGCTCGATGCGGCCGACGACGAGTCGGAGCTTGCCGGAGTCATCGCCCATGAAATCGCGCACGATACCGCCCGCCACGCCGCCAAGCTGATGAAGCGCGCCACCATTGCCGGCATCTTCTATCAGGCCGCACAGGTCGCCGCCATCGTGCTGACCGGCGGGGTTGCCGGCATCGGCATGTATTACGCTCTGCAGTACGGCTTCTACGGCCTGGGAATGGTCCTCAATCTCAAACTCCTCGGCGTCAGCCGCGACTACGAACTGGAAGCCGATCAGCTCGGCGTTCAGTATGCCTGGAAAGCCGGCTACGACACCAGTGGATTCATCCGCTTCTTCGACAAGATCGCCACCAAAAAGGGATACATCAACGGCGCCAGCTGGTTCCGCACCCATCCGCCCTTCTACCAGAGGATGGTCCTCTCCGAGCGCGAAATCATGTTCCTGCCCAAACAGGCGGCCACCCCAATCGTGCAGACTCCGCAGTTCGAGCAAATGAAGAAGGAACTGGCGCCCATCGTAGCCGAAGCCGAAAGCGAAGACGCCAACAAGCCAACCCTGCTCATTACCCGCGAAGAAGGCTGCAAGCCGCCGCGGAAAATCGAGTACAAGCCCGGCCAGCCTATTGAGGATCTCTGCGCCACGCCTCCACAGGCCGTCACCGGCGAAGGCCAATAGAAACCACGGGCCACAGGGGATTCTCTCCTGGGGCCCGCCTCCCGCGTCCCTGCGCTGCCCAACCAGGCACGCAGGGAAGGGCGGAGTCTCTGCCCGCGACACCGCCTGTTCTCAAACTCACCTACCGCGCCGCCTCTGCGCTGGCTGGAGCCGGAGCATAGCCTTAATAGTCCTCGTCCTCCTCGTCGTTCTTTGAGAACAGAAACAGGATGCGTGCGTGCGACCGCATGGCGAAATGGCGCGGAAGCCACACGCCCTCCGTCACCGGCATCTGGTCCAGCTCAAACCGCGTCCCCCGCTGCACCCGCGCCAGAAATCCCTCAATGGAGACCGGATGGATCACCTCGGCCTCCACCCGCACCCACTGGAAGGTATTCTTCTCGATCCACAGCGTCCCCTCCATACCGGTCAGAACCTTCGCCCGATTGTTCGGCGGCCGGTATCCCTTCCGCGGCTTCGCCTTCAGAACGTAAACCTCATGCCCGTCATGGACCCCCTCGCCCACCTGCGTGAACTCAAACGCGTTCACCATCTCCATCAGCAGATCCTGGTCCCGCTGCCGGTCCTGCTCGTAGCGGCCCACCCGTTTCGCCCGTTCCTCTGCCGACTCGCGGATTCGCGACCGGGCTGCCGCCTCCAGCTTCCGCCGCTCCGCCGCCTCGCCATCCGGCGAGAGTGGCTCTCCGTTGATCGCAACCAGTCGGGAATAGCGGGACCCGGCGAGCATGATCTCTTCGTAGGTCCGGTTTTGCTGGTTGCGCTCCCGCACCACTTTGAAGTAGTTGTAGCGCGGTGTCCACTGGTAGTTCGACTCGGCGGCCTGCACCGATCGCCGAACGATCGTCGCTGCGTCCATCCCCGTTGCGCCTGCCTGGCCCAGGGCCGTCAGCGCCGCGCCCATCAGCAATCCCGTGGCAATCAGTCCTCTCATCTCGTCTCCTTCCCGGGTCGCGCGCTCGCTTCGCGCCCTGTCGTCCCAACTGTCCGTCCGGCGGCTCTGCCCATGTGCGGATAGGGATAGCCATGGTCCAGCGCTTTCCTCAGTTCGGCATCCAGCCCGTACAGATCGTCGTAGAAATGCACCTGGCCCTCGTCCTCAACCACCGCCGTTCCATACAGAATCAAAACCGCAATCTTCCGCCGTACCGGAATCTCCAGCGTTTGATCGCCGGCCGTCGCCTCCAGAATCCGCTCCCGCGTCCACTCCTCCTGCCCGCGCAGCACCCATTCGGCCAGCGACAGCGGATCGGCCACCCGGATGCATCCGTGGCTGAAATCCCGCCGCGCCCGCGCAAAGAGCTGCTGAACCGGGGTTCCGTGCATGTACACGTCATAGGCGTTCGGGAAGTCGAATTTCAGCAGCCCCAGCGAGTTCTCCGGTCCCGGCCGTTGCTGCAGCCGAACCGCGCCTGACGCCAGCGATCCCAGCAGTTCCTGCCGTCCCATTCCGCCCACCGGCTGCCGCCGCTGGTCCACCACCATCATGTCGTGCCGGGCCAGGTAGCCCGCATTTTTGCGCATCGCCGGAACAATCTCGTTCACCTGAATGCTCAGCGGCACATTCCAGTACGGCCGGACGATCACGCTCTGCAATTCGTCCTCGAATACCGGTGTGTGATGCCGATACGCCTTCCCCACAATCACATGCATCCGCAGCACCATCCGCCGGTTTTCATAGGCACGCAGTTCGAACTCGGGAATATTCACCACAATGGCCGGATACACCGTTTCCGGAATCCATCGCCACCGCTCCAGCGTCAGCGCCAGCTGCTCCACGCGCTGCGCCAGCGGAGTCGTCAGCGCGCGCCATGTCTCCTTGCCCACTGTCCCGTCCGCAGGCAGCCCATGCTGTGCCTGGAACCGTTTCACCCCCTCCACCATCTCGCCTTCGTAGACGCTTCGCCGCTCGCCCTCCGCTGGCGTCTTCCCATCGCCCAGCAGCGCCAGCCGCGCCGCCAGCGCGGGCATATCGTCATATCGCTGCCCCGGTTTCAGCGGCAGCCGTGGCCGCTTTGGCATCTCCACCGGCTCCCGCGCCGCGCGCTGTCGATAATCCCGCAGCGCCGCCTCCGTCTGCCGGTAGCGGCGGAACGGCGGTTCCAGCTGCGCCATGCGCGCCGCCAGTTGGTTTTCCGGAAGCCGCTGTAGTTCCATCACCAGCGGCGCCGGGTCCAGCCACTGCTTCGGCGTAATCGCAAAGCGAACCTGCCGCGGATCCACACGCCCCTCATGCAGCGCGGACGCATACCGCATCACCGCGATCGTCAGCCCCAGGTCGGTCCGCCCTTCGTGGTCCGCCTCCGAACTCCAGCGCATGAGCAGTGCGGCGTCGTAGTCTTCCGGCTCCAGCCCTTTATCCGCGGCGTTCCGCAGCGCCGTCAGCAGGAAGTGCCACCTAGCTTCT
>JAJZJJ010000594.1 GCA_021810175.1 Acidobacteriota bacterium
CCGAAAGCGATCTGCTTCTTGAACTGGGCGATCTTGAAGTCGAGCATGGCGGCTTCGCTGGCTGCCTGGTCCTGCGAGCCGCGGTGATGCGCGAAGTAGTCGAAGATGGTGAAGGTGGGCACGGCGTAGATCTGCTTGCTGCGCATGAGGCGCATGGTTTCGGCGGAGAGATGATAGGCGTGTTCGATGCTGGCGACGCCGGCCTCCGCGGCATAGGATGCACCCGGCTCGCCCATGCAGTGTACAGCGACGAAGGATCCGGTGCGGTTGGCCTCGGTAACGGCGGCGGCAAGCTGCGCCTCACTGTACTGGTAGGGTGTGGTGAACGTGTCGCCCTCCAGATGATCGCGTCCTGTTTCGTAGAGCTTGGTAAAGTCTGCTCCCTCCTTGCGCTGCTCGCGCATCACCGCAACGATCTGGTGAGCCGTGTTGGCGTAGTCCGCGTTGGAGAGCACATGCTGCGCGGGGTTGAAGCCGATGGCGTCTTCGTGACCACCAAGGATGTCGATGGCGTTGCAGGAGACGCGCATGCGCGGTCCGGGGATGAGACCGGTGTTGATCGCATTGCGCACGGCGACGTCGGCGCACTTTGCTCCCTCGGTGCCCATATCGCGCTCGGCCGTGAACCCGGCCATCACGTCGGCCTTGGCGGCAGCGGCCGCCTGCAGGGTACGCTGTGGAATAGACTCTTCCACAGTTTGCAGACCCTCATTGCCGGGATGGAGAAAGAGATGGGTATGTGCGTCGATGAGTCCGGGCATCAGAGTGGTGTCGCCCAGGTCGAGCACAACCGTTCCCTCTGGATGAGCAACCGAGACGCCCGCGGCTGCGATCCGGTCACCTTCCACCAGCACCTCGCCCGGCGACAGAACCTTGCCCGCAGCGACATCCAGGATGCGGGCTGCGTGCAGCACCACGGCGCTGGGTTTGCCCTGCGGCCCCATGGAGGGGCCCGAGGACTGTTGAGCTGCAAGAGAGAGTGCATAGCCTGCGAAGGCGGCGGCGAGGATCAGGATCTTCATGGTGCAAGAAGGATACTCCCGAACCGATCTTTCAGGGATGCATCTTCAGGCGGAAGAGTTGTTGGGCAGGAGAGTCGCAAACGATTCTTCCGCGCCAGGAGAGCCAGAAGATCCACCTCTGCGCAAGTCCTTGCGGAGGGGTGGTAGCAGGAAAGTTGGCGCGACGGCGCGCGAGCGATTGACAGAGAACTGTCGGCGCCCCTTCCCGGCAGAGGCAGTGGGCACGGGCGAAGTTCGGCCTTAAGCGTGGGTAGATGCGGCTGGGGTATTTGGATTTTGTCCGGGCTACTTGGGCATGGACCACTGCTCGTCGGCCGACGGGCCATACAGTGCCGGCACCGGGATATCGTTGATCCGCAAGTAGACGCCCAGTTGCGCGGTGTGGTGGATCAAATGGTTCAAACAGAGCAGTTTGTAGGTTCGGGAGCGCGGCTCGTTCAGGATCTTGTGTTCGCCAAAGGAGAACGGCCAAAGCGTTGCGAGGTGCGCGTCGCCGGCTGCGGCCAGAGCCGCCCTGCACATTGCGGCGGACTGATCCAGGCGCGCGAGGCAAAGGTCCCGGGACTGGAAGACCAGCGAGGGATGTTCCCGTTTGGAGTTGGCCATGTCCATGCCGGCGTCTTCCATGATGTAGATGCCAAACAGCGGCAGCGTGGCGCAGTGCATGGCGAGTTTTCCCATGGGCATGGAGCGGCTATGCGGCGCCCAGTCCGGCTTGTCGTTGGGTACGCGCTCCAGAGTGCGGCGGGTGTTGGAGATCTCAACGTCAAAGTCTTCAAGGAGCGATGCAGCGATAGACATGTTTGGATTCCTCCGCGGGAGAATTTATATCGCCAATCCTACGCCGCCACGCGGGATGCTAAATTCCAGTAACGTTAAAACCGCAGTCCACATAGGTGACTCCGCCGGTCATGCCGCTGGAGAGGTCGCTGGCCAGGAAGAGCGCCACCTTGCCGACCTCCGGCTGCTCGATGTTCCTGTGCAGCGGGGAACGCGCGTTCACAGCATCCAGAAGCACGGAGAAGTCGCCGACGCCGCGGGCGGCAAGCGTCCTGATGGGCCCCGCGGAGATGGCGTTGACGCGAATCCCCTTGCTGCCCAGGGAGGCGGCGAGATAGCGCACGGTGGCCTCCAGCGCCGCCTTGGCGACGCCCATGACGTTGTAGTTCGGAAAGACCTTCTGGCTGCCGTAGTAGGTCATGGTCATGATGGATCCGCCCTCGGTCATCAAAGGCGCCGCGGCGCGCGAGACGGCGATCAAAGAGTAGACGCTGACGTCGTGGGCGATCCGGAAATCCTCTCGCTTGGTCAACAAAAAGTCATTTTTCAGGGCATCTTGCGGGGCAAAGGCCACAGAATGCACCACGGTGTGGATCACAGGGAAGGTCTCCGCTATTTTGGCAAAGGCTGCATCGATCTCCGAGTCAATGGAGAGATCGCACTGAATGGCGAGCGCCGCGCTCTTCTGGCCAAGGGACTCGATCAACTCCTCGGCCTCCGCGCGCAGCCGCTCATTCTGGTAGCACAGCACCAGCGTTGCGCCTGCATCGGAGAGCTTTTCCGCAATGGCATAGGCGATGCTCCGCTTGTTGGCAAGGCCGAAGACCACGGCCACTTTGCCCTTCATATCGATCATGCTGAAGACTCCTGAGCTGGCTGGAAAATCAGAGGAACCGAGGGTAAGGATAGCAGTTTCCGGCTCGGTTTGGTGGTGCGCAGGCTCCTGAAACCATATTCCTGTGGATCGTCATTCGGGAGCGGGCATGCAGCAGGGCTTGCCCGCGGGAAGAGTGATCTGCGATGTTCCGATCTCACAAAATCACGGAGGGGAAGCAACGTCTAGCCATGCACGAGCCAATCGAACTGCTCCTGGGAGAGTGGGACCACCGAGAGCCGGAACTGGCGGAACATGACGGAGCCAAGGAACACGCCCTGCCGGCGGATCTCCGCCAGCGGCTTTTCCCGCTTGAGCCGCTTGCCCGCCTTGAGCCGCACCACGGGCGTTTTGGGGTCATAGGGATCGGTGGTCACAGAGATGACTTTGGCCGTGCCTACGGC
>JAJZJJ010000595.1 GCA_021810175.1 Acidobacteriota bacterium
TCCCGGCGCAAAGGAGTGCTATAGAGGTGCTCCAGCGTCTTTTCGCTGGGTTCGGCCCCCGCGGGCCATGTCTCCGCCAGCGGCCTGAAACCCAGCACATCGGCAGACATCGCAGCGACCCCGTCAATGGACCCAATGCCTTTGTTCCCCGGCGCATTCAGCACGCTCGGAACGGGCTTCATCGTCTTTGGATTGATGCACCAGATCCACGCGCCATCCCGGGCCACCAGGTACTTCGCCATCGCCTTCCCGAGGTTCTTCGCCGACGAACGGTAGGCCGCAGAGCGAGCGCCGTATCCCAGTTGGTCGGCCATCTTCGCACCTGCCAGCAGAGCCAGCCTGACGAGGTTGTTTTGCACCACGTTGTAGCAAAGTCCCGGAACATCGAGCCCGCAGCCGAACTCTCCGCTTCCTGCGATGAGCGGCTCTTTCCGCAACGCGGCTTCCATCCCGCGCAGCGGAGAGCTGTTGTCCATCAGAAAATGCTGAATGTCATTCCGCGTCGCATTACCGGCGGGCAGCCGCTCCCACAGCAGTTCCATGCTGATCGCGATCGCGGCCGTGCCATCCATCTCCGTGCCGGCCCCCGGCTTCGATCCCTTGAAATACTCGGGAAAGGAATAGAACCCGCTGCCGTTCTTTCGCACCAGATGCATCAGGCATTCGGCCAGCAGCGACGCGTGCTGCAGATAACCGCGCATCACCAGCTCGCGCATGAAGGTGCCGCCGTCTCGCGACCACATCGTGCCGTACCATGGGAAACCCGGCAGCGACGCGTTGACGAATCCTGCCGGAAATCCGTTGCCGGTCACCGGGACGAAGTTATGCTGCAGCACTCCCTGAAAGGACGCGCTGATTTCCCGGGTGAACAGTTGCGCATCGCGGGAGCCGGAGAACTGCAGCGACACCGGCTGATCGGCCGAAAGCTGAATAGCGGAGGGCCTGGTGCTGCCCACTGCCGGCACCGCCGCAAGAAACGCAAGCGCCGCGATCCTGCTCACTATGTGCCCCCACCTGTTCGTCAATGGCTGCCCCCTGACTGCCGCGCCCAAAGCCGCAACCCATGGGTTGAACAGCATGTTTCTGCATGGAAAGTGTTTTCCATTAGATACCCCTGATATCAGCTCGCCGCTCGAAAAGTCAAGATGCGTTCCCTCACGCCTTCCTGCAGCCGCAGGACTGGCGAACGACGAAGCTCGTGGGAAACACGATCTTGACCGCCTGCTCTCTCGCTTCCGTCCCATCCACTGCGGGCAGAATCTTCCTGAACAGCTGCTCGGCGGCGGCGCGCGCCGTTTCCCGCGGCGCCTGGCTGACCACCGTCAGCGGCGCGCTCAGCACCTCCGCAAGATCGAAATCGTCGAACCCCACCATCGCTATCTCCTGGGGTACCCGAAGGCGCGCTCTGTGCAGGGCCTGAATCAACTGGATGGAAGTCAGCCGCTTGATCGAGAAAGCCGCTGTGGGCCGCTTCGGTGATTTACTCCAGCTCCTGACCAGCGCCTCCATCTGCGCCGGTGAATCAATATCCCGAAACACAGTCGGGGAGAGCCCCGCCTTGCGCATGGCCTGCAGATAGCCCTGAATGCGCTCCTGCGAAGTGTAGGAAGCTTGTGCCGAGGCAACGCAGGCAATTTCCCTGTGCCCGTGTTCGATCAGGTGATTCACGCCTCGTTCGGCGCCCTCCAGGTTATCCACCAGCACCGCGTCGACATTTGCACCGGCCAGCGGCCGATCCAGCGCGACAACGGAAATTCCGTTATCCACCATGCGTCGGATGCGCTCGGCATTCGGACTGCAGCTCACAAGAATTAGCCCGGAGATTCGCTGGTTTTCCAGCGAGTCCAGCTGCTGGCTCTCCATTTCGCTGCTCTTGCCGGTTACGGCAACCAGCGTCTGATAGCCGTGCTGCATCGCAATTTCCTGAACCGTCTGGAAACAGGCCGCGAAATAATCGGTCAGGTCCGGAACCACCAGCCCGATCGTCCGCGCGCGGCCTCCTTTCAACATGCGGGCCGCATCGTTCTGCACGTAGCCCACCCGGGCGATGGCGCGCATCACCTTCGCGCGTGTGCTTGCTTTCACGCTGGGGTGATGGTTGATCACCCGCGACACCGTCATCACACCCACCGATGCCTCTCGCGCCACATCGATCATGGTGGGCGGCTTTCTGGCCTTGCGGATTCCTGTAGTTGTCATGGGTCTGTCGAGTCGCTCTCTTCATCTTTCCGTGCAGCGCCCGCGTGAACCCGCGCAGGCACTGCTGTCGTCACGCCGCATACGGCCTCCTGAGCCTCAGGAAGCCTCCACATTGTTGCGCAGAATATTGTTCTCCACCACCATGTTCTGGTCCGGATCCATCCACCGGCTCTGGCGGATGCCCGCCCCGCCGCTGCCCTCGGCGAGGCAGCCTTCCACCTTCACGTTGCGGCTCTCGGCAATCATCGCGCCGTCAAGATAGTTGCGCACCAGCGCGCAGTTGCGAAGTGAAACGTCGCGTCCAAAAATCACCGCCACGCCATGTCCCCACATCGAATCCGCGAACCGCGATCCCCGAATCGAAACCTGCGAAATATGGTTCATCTTCAGGTTGTGGTTCTTTCCGTGTCCCGGCGGCACCATTCCGCCGCTGGCGGAGATGTCGCAGTTCACGATCTCCACCTGATGCACGCCGAACAGGTCGACCGCGCTGCCCGTGCAGTTGTGCACGGTGATGTGCTCCAGCCTCACATTGCGCATCCTGTCTTTGCCGTTGTTCTCAAACACAATCCCCGCGCGAATCGGCCCGTATTCCAGCCGCCTCCGCTGTACGCCGGAATTGGGATCGTCCCCCACCTTCGTCGTCTTCGCGCCTTCGATGACCAGGTCCTGCACTGCCACATCGTGCATATCCGGCTCGGCATTGGTGATCGCCGCTTCCCCTTTTCCCTTTGGATCCAGCATCAGCACGCAGTCGAGCCCGGTCCCTGCAATCGTCACGCCGCTCGGTAGCCTCAGCGTTCCCTGCAGAGTATGCACTCCCGCGGTCAGTTTCAGCGTGCCTCCGCCGCTCGCCTTCAGCTTGTCCAGCGC
>JAJZJJ010000596.1 GCA_021810175.1 Acidobacteriota bacterium
AATCGCCAGATCGATCTCGCCGGACCCGCTCAGCTCCACCTTCACCTCGCGCGCATCCGCCAGCGCCTCGGCCAGAGATTGCCTCAGTTCGGCGGCGCAGCTGATATCCGCGCCCTCCTCGAGCCGGATCACTGTCAGTGTGGAAGTCGTCTCAGCTGCGATACGCATCGGAACCTCTACCCTTCTTCCCCTGCATCGGCGCGACGTTGCGCGCACTTGAAGACCCACTGACCCAAACCGGTGGAAATCGTGCCGCGGGTCACTCGCAGCCGCGCCGTTCCTGAATCGGGAACCGCGCGCCTGCTCAGCGAACCAGCTTCTGCACCACGGCCACCAGCTGTTCGGCGTTGAACGGCTTCACAATCCAGCCCGTCGCGCCCGCCTTCCGCCCCGCGTCCTTCTTCTCCGGTTGCGATTCCGTTGTCAGCATCAGAATGGGCGTGAACGCATACCCCGGCAGTTTCCGCAGCCCGGCAATCATCTCCAGCCCGTCCATGTTGGGCATATTCAGATCCGTAACCACCAGATCGAACTTCTGCCGGCTCGCCGCCTCCAGTCCCTGCCGCCCGTCCGTCGCCTCCTGCACTTCATACCCGGCCCGCCGCAGGGTGAAGTTCACCATCTGCCGCACGCTCCCCGAGTCGTCCACCGCCAAAATCTGTTTCATCATTCCTGCTCCTGAATTTCCTCCGGCTCCTCAGAACAGCTCCACCGAGTTGCCGTCCCACTTCTGCGCTTCCACCGTTTCCGTTCGCGTTTCGCCGCGCCCCAGCGCCGCGCGCAGCACCGCGCGCTCCCGCTCCGTGGTGTACAGCGCGGAGAGCCAGCTCTCGGTCTCCTCGCCATCTCCAGCCGCACCGGCCTCTTCCAGCGCCCCATCCGCCGCTCCCATCTCGGCAATTGCCCGGTCCAGCGTCGAAAACGTCGCGCTCAGCCGCTCGCTCATCCCCTCAATCTCCACAATCTCCCCCTGCAGCTTCCAGGTCGCCGCCTCCACCTCGCGTCCCTTTGCTTCGGCGCAGACTGCCGCGGACAACAACCCCTCCATCGCGCCTCGCGCCTGCCGCCCCGCCAGTCGAATCGGCTCCGCCCCGCTCTCGGAGAAGATTCGCGCCGCCTCGCCCGCCTCCGCCTGCATCAGCACGATCTCCTTCATCGCCGCCTCGGCTTCACCCGCTATCTCCACCCAATCGCCGGAAACGCGCCGGATGTTGTTTGAAATCTCGCCCAGGGTTGCGCCCCGCGCCGCCAGCCCGCGCGCCTCCACCATCGAATTGAACAGGATCAGCCGCAGCCGCTCGCTCAGCACCCGCGACGTCTCCACATGCTTCCGCACCAGTTCCGCCAGGCCGGACAGCTCCCGGAGCGATTGCCGCAGCTTCTCGTCCCCTGCCCGCCCTGTCTCTTCGATCTGCTCCATCTGCTCCAGTTGCTCGTTCAGCTGCCGCTCGTGTCTCAGCGCCATGCTTCCCGTCTCCGCCAGACCCACCGCGGCGATCCTCGCAATCTCCTCCATGCACCTCCGAATCTGTCCCGTCCACTGCGCGACCGTCTCTTTCACGTTGTCGAGTTGCCGCTGCTGCACCAGCAGCGCTCTTCTCGCCGCTCCAGCCCTCTCCACCGGCGCCCGGCTCAGCTCCGCACCCAGCCTCCGCAGCACCTCCTCCACGTGCTCCGTCTGTTGCCTCGTAATGTCGTGCGACTGGATCGCCGCCACCACTCCCGATATCTGGCCGGCAATCTCTTCCATGCTGTTGCGAAACTTCGCCGGCGTCTTCTGCAGTTCCCCCAGCCCCTGCCGCAGCAATCCCAGCGCGCTTTCCAGCCCGCCTGCCGCCCGCAGAAACGCCTCCCGTCGGCGCGCCAGTTGCTCCGGCAAACTGCGCTTCAGCTCCTCCAAACGCAGCCGCCGCTCGTCGGTCTGCTGCCGCAGCTCTCCGATGCTGCGCTCCATCGCTTTTGAAAATTCGTCCAGCTCCGCCGCCAGTTGCTGAAAGCCGCTCGCCTCACCCTCCAGCCGCGAAACCTCGATCCGGGTCAGCACCCGCAGCGCCGCCGTCTCCCGCACCATCGCGCTCTGCCTGCGCGCCAGCCACACCAGCTTTCCCAGCAGCTGCGACTCCGCGCCCAGCGTCTCCCCAATCTTTCCCGCCGCCAGCAGCCGCACCCGGATCGACTCCTGGCTCGCCGCTCCCAGCGACTCCACTGCCGTCAGCAGATCCCCCACCAGGCTGTCCGACACGCACTCCGATACCAGCCCCGCATCCTTCAGAATCCCTTCCACACTCCCGGCAATCTCCAGAAACCGCCTCGTCAGTGCGCCGATCTCCTGCTCCGACCCGGCCAGGGCGTGCCGCAGCTCCCGCCCCGCACGCTCCAGCGCCTCCACTGCCGGAACCTGCCATCGCGGCAACTCCCGAACCCCCACGGCGGATTCCACGGCAGCATTGCCTTCTCTGCCTGGAGACGGTCGTTCCATGTTCACCCGAATACGCTCCAACCTGTGCTTCAACCAGAAAGCCCGGCCTCGCAGAACAGTTAAGACCGCGGCGGTTGCTTTCCCTATCGGCAGTTATGGCGGGGAGATAGAGTTACCGTGGAGTTGGAAGGCATGCGCGGCGGCGCAATTCCCAAAACGAAATGCGGCGGCCCGGATGCCGCAGGCTTCGCCTCCGGAACGATTCCCGGAGCGAATCGATGCCATAGGTTCAGCTACACTCAGAAATAAATTGGCTGGCTAACGATCAACAGGTCTTGGCTCGGCTGTCGGCAACTCCACTGCAACACCGCGCCGCTCCTCGGCCGTCGCGTCCGGCCCGCTCCTTCAGTGCCCTCGGCGTGCCCGCCACACCGCGCCGTCCAGCGGATCCACCACGCCGGCGGCTGCAACCACTTCCGGATACCGCTCCCGCACAGCCTCAATCAGCGCATCGCGAACCCGCGGAACGTTCTCCATGATGCTTCCCGCGAACGCCAGACTGATCCCGGAGCCTGCATCGTCCGATTCGCCGCGCATGCGGCCAATCAGCAGACACACCAGATACGCGAGTTCCCGGCCCTGCTGCTCCAG
>JAJZJJ010000597.1 GCA_021810175.1 Acidobacteriota bacterium
TCGCCGCCGCTGTTTTCCATACGCTCGGCCGATACCACGGGTGTTCCTTTTGTGCCTCGAATTCAATATCGGGCACGGGCTTCGGAACTTCCGGTGCGAAGCACTCTCTCCGCCGCCAGAAAAGCGGTTTCCGCATCTTGTTGGTTTTCTTCTTCGACTCCGTCATACGATTGCCTCCTGTGCGCCGGTAAAAAAAACCGGTGAGGTGTAGTGAATGAAAGTTTCATACTGTGAAGGCTTAGCGAACCACACTGGCCCCGAGTCATGCGGAGCCGCCCGCGAGGGTGGCGTCGAAGCGTTGACAGGGGAAGGTGCGGGCCGGGTATCCAGCCGCGAAAGAATCACACTCCGGGACGCCGACGCTGTAGGAGGAAGCGGAAGGCACCATCGGATGCACCGCAATCGCGAGGTGCAATCGAGTCCCGCGCGGTCAGAGACCCCGAGCACGTATCGAAACACCTCGCACGGGAACCGGGAGGTCCCGCGTTCTCCCAGGGCGGAAGATGCCCTGGGACGCATCGGGAAGTCTGAGGACGTAAGCCGATGATGAACGAACGCGGGAAGTCGGACAGACCTGTAGTACCTGTGAAGTCCTCGAACAATGTCGGGCAACCGGCGGCGGAGGGGATGGAGGGAAGAGGTCTGACCAAGGGAAATCCGCAACAGCAAAACGCGTCCCGGACACCGGGCCGGAGCGACGCGCCCAGTGCGCTGGAGCGGATACGTCAAGCAGCAAGGAAAGATAAGGAGATGCGGTTTACCGCGCTCTTTCACCACATCTATGCGCCGGAAGCTCTGCGCGCGGCCTATCTCTGGTTGAAGAGAGAAGCTGCGCCGGGAGTGGACGGCGAGACGTGGCGGCACTACGGCGAGGACCTTGAGAACAACCTCCAGGACCTCTCCCATAGGCTGAAGCGGGGAGCATATCGGGCCAAGCCGGTGCGCAGGGTGTACATCCCCAAGACCGACGGGCGGCTGCGACCGCTCGGAGTAACGGCGCTGGAGGACAAGATCGTTCAGCGCGCGGCGGTCGAGGTGTTGAATGCCATCTACGAAACGGACTTCCTCGGATTTTCGTATGGGTTCCGTCCGGGGCGAAGCCAGCATAACGCGCTGGATGCGCTCTACACGGGACTGCTGACGAAGAAGGTGAACTGGGTGCTCGATCTGGACGTTAAAGGCTTTTTCGATGCGATTTCGCACGAGTGGCTGGTAAAGTTCATCGAGCATCGCATCGCGGAACGGCGCGTCGCGCGGCTCATCCAGAAATGGCTGAACGCGGGCGTGCTGGAGGATGGAAAGCGAATCCGAATGGAGGAAGGTACGCCCCAGGGCGGCAGTGCATCGCCGCTGCTGGCGAACATCTATCTTCATTACGTCTTTGATCTGTGGGTCCGGGCGTGGCGCCGGAAGCAAACGCATGGCGATGTGATCGCCGTGCGGTATGCCGACGACATCGTGGTTGGGTTCCAGAGCAAAGCGGATGCCGAACGGTTCCGGGCGGAGCTTGCCGAGCGTTTTCGGAAGTTCCAACTCGAACTGCATCCCGAGAAAACGCGCCTTCTGGAGTTTGGACCTTATGCGGTCAAGAACCGGAAGCAGCGCGGAGAAGGGAAACCGGAGACGTTCGATTTCCTCGGCTTCACGCATATCTGCGCGAAGAAGAGGAGCAACGGCTACTTCACGGTGCTGCGGCAGACGATTCGTAAAAGGCTGCAAGCGAAGCTGAACGCGGTGAAAGCCGAGTTGCGGCTGCGCATGCACGCGCCCATTCAAGAGACAGGCAAGTGGTTGCGATCGGTCGTGGGCGGACACATCCGCTATTACGGAGTGCCCATGAACAGCGCGGCGTTGTCTCTGTTCCGACATCGGATCGGTTGGCTCTGGCATCGGGCGCTCTCGCGCCGCAGCCAGAACGGACGTCTCCGATGGGACAGAATGCGGCGCTTGATCGACCGCTGGCTGCCTCCGGCTCGCGTCTATCATCCTTTTCCCCTGCGCCGCATGGGCGTCATTACCTGAGGTAAGAGCCGGATGCGGGAAACCCGCCCGTCCGGATCCGTGGAGGGGGTTGTGAGCAATCATGATCCCTACTCCGACTATCGCGTGAGTGCTCCAGAAACCAGATTGTCGATGTCGTCCGCCGCCGCTGCTCTTCGCTTCACGAGGACGTTGTCATGGGCGATCCTGCCTGCCTCCTGACGCAGTTCCGCGGCAAGCATCTTCTGCATGAATGCCTGGCAGCGAAGATTGGCGACCTGGGCCTGCGCGGTAATATAGGGGTCGGAGCCGGGCGCGCTGACCGCGACCTGGTTCTCCATCTGGTTCGCCGTCTGAAGAATCAGGTCCTGTCCCTGATCGGCGACGAGCGTGGTCTTCAGGTTTTCCTGCCCCAGCGAGTCGTCGATGTCCATCATCACGCGGTCCTGGGGAGAAGCGGCATTCACCGGAGGGACCGATCCATAGTTGGCGCTGAAACTTGTCTGGAGCGCCGGGACCTGCGAGGACTGGCGGCTGTGCAGGATGGTTTCCAACTGTTGCGGATTGGGCAACGTCGCGCTCTCGAATGGAGTATCGAAGACCTGGGTCATGTAGCTGCGATAGCCGGCAATCGAATTGGACACGAAACCACGGGCCTGATTGACCAGCGCGAGCGGCCACACGGTTGCCTGATAGAGCTGCTGCATCTCCTGGGTCATCTGGTTGATCGCCTGGAGGGAGCCGCCCATATCGCTCTGGATGGTGCTGAACATCGCTTGAAAGATGTCCAAGAACTCGGCACGGGCCGGAGCAGGCGCCGCCAGCCATGCCCCGGCAGCGACCGCTCCAACCAGCAAGCCCCTCTTCCAGCGAGAGCGCAGGTTCGACTTTCCCTCCACAGATGTCTCCATGTCGCATGGCATGCCGTTGAGAAGGAGTCCTTCGGTCGCGGTCTTGGTTGGGTCCTTCATTATTGGCTCCATCATTGCGCCAATGCCTCCAGGACTGCGCCGGACCGCTCTTCCGGCAGTGGAGCGAGGTCCGCAAGTCCACGCGGATAGCGGTCCGCAAGCGCTTCGTAGGTTTC
>JAJZJJ010000598.1 GCA_021810175.1 Acidobacteriota bacterium
TGCCGCGGACCTCGCTGGCAAACCCGCCACGCTCAGGTTCGCGCAGACGCCTTTCGCCGCGCCCGCACCGCCGCCGCCAGCTCCTTCAGCAGTTCGCGGGTTTCCTTCCAATCGATGCAGCCATCCGTGATGCTCTGCCCGTAAACCAGCGGCTGTCCAGGCACCAGCTTTTGCGTGCCCGCCACCAGGTTGCTCTCGATCATCGCGCCCATAATCCGCCGGTCGCCGCCCGCGATCTGGCCCGCCACATCGTGGCAGACAATTCCCTGCCGCCGGTAGTCCTTGCCGCTGTTGGCGTGGCTGAAGTCGATCATGATGCGCGGCTGCAGGCCGGCTTTCTCCATCCGCGCCGCGGTGTCGGCAACGCAGTCGGCGGTGTAGTTCACCGTCTTGCGGCCGCCGCGCAGGATGATGTGGCAGTCCGGATTGCCGGTGGTCACGAAGATGGCCGACTGCCCGTGCTTGGTGTGTCCCAGGAAGGTGTGCGAGTGCGCCGCCGAGAGCACCGCGTCCACCGCCACCTGCACATCGCCCGAGGTCCCGTTCTTGAAGCCCACCGGGCAGGAAACGCCGGAAACCAACTGCCGGTGCACCTGACTCTCGGTGGTGCGCGCGCCGATGGCGCCCCAGCCAACCAGACCGGCGATGTATTGCGGCGAGATCATGTCGAGGAACTCCGTGCCGCTGGGCACGCCCATCTCGGCCAGGTCCAGCAGCAGCCGGCGCGCCAGACGCAGCCCGTCGTTGATCTTGAAGGACTGATCGAGATGCGGGTCGTTGATCAGGCCCTTCCAGCCGATCGTGGTGCGGGGCTTCTCAAAGTAAACGCGCATCACCAGCCGCAGATCCGCGGAAAACTCCGCAATGGCCTCTTTGAGCAGCGCGCCGTATTCGTGCGCCGCCTTGGGGTCGTGAATGGAGCAGGGGCCGGCCAGAACCAGCAGCCGCGTGTCGCGGCCATTCAGAATGGCGGAGATTTCATTGCGCGCGTTGAAAATGGTCTCGGACGCGGCTTCCGTCACCGGCGCCTCTTCTTCGAGAAAGACGGGCGGAAGGACGACCTTCGTCCATTGAATGCGAATATCTTCGGTAGGATGGAACATCACTCTTTCTTTCCTGCAGAGCCGCGGCGTGCCGGCCGGGCCTGTGCCAAGGGAACCGGCATATGCCTCCATAAAAAATCTACCAGTCCGGGCTGCGGCGGGTATGCCCTGGACCTGGCAAGGCAGCAAAACTTTTCCCCCGCTTCCGGGTTGTTATTCGTAACAGCTTCCTCGCAAAGTCGTCTAAGTGCATGAGCCCGGAAGCAGTTAGTTTGAGCGTCCTTTTCCGCTGTGCGGCATCGAAAAGGCGGAAAGGATCTCGTGGGCGAAGGAGTGACACGAAGATGAGTCGGCCAGGGAGCAGGAAAGCTATTCCGCGAATCGCGCTGTGGGTCGTGCTGCTGATGCTCAGCGGCACGGTGACATGGGCGGAGGGGAAAGCGGTGGCCGTTGCGACTGCCGGCCAGAGTACCGGCGCCCAGGCCGTCGCGACTGCCGGTCAGGGCACGAACGCCCAGACCGCTCCGGCACCGGTCCAGAGCACGAACACACAAACCACTCCGGCTGCCGGCCAGCGCACCGACGCCCAGATCGAGATGGACGTGGTAAAGGCGCTTGATGCCTCAACCGCGCTGAAGAACGACCTCATCACGGCGGCCACCATCCAGAGCCAGGTTACGCTTTCGGGGACCGTCTCAAGCCAAGCGTCGAAAGAACTGGCGGGATCGATTGCCAGCCAGGTTCCGGGCGTGACCAAGGTGAACAACAACCTCCAGGTTGGCAACCCGCAGCTGGCTGCGGAGCAGCAAAACTTCCCCACCACCAGCAGCACGGAACCGCAGCCGCCCAGCAGCCAGGAACAGGCCCCACATGCGTCGCAGCCACAGGCTCCGGCTCCCGGCCCCGGCGAAAGCTCCACGCAGGGCGGATATCCTCCCTACCCTTCGTCCCCGCAACAGCGTCCCCCGTACCAGAGTCCATATCCGCCGCAGTATCCCGGCCAGTACCCTGGACAACAGCCTGGTCAGTATCCAGGACAGCAACAGGGGCAATATCCCGGCCAGTATCCTGGGCAATACCCCGGCCAGTATCCGGGACAACAACCTGGTCCGTATTCAGGACAGCAACAGGGACAATATCCGGGACAATACCCCGGGCAATATCCGCAGCAGCCCGCATATGAGCAGGCCACTGGCCCTGTGACGATTCCGGCGGGAACCCTGCTGAGGGTGCGCACCAACGAGCCGGTTAGCAGCAAGCAGGCCCAGCCCGGAACTCCCGTGCAATTTACGGTCATTCGCGATGTGGTTCGTGGCGGAGTTCTGGCAATTCCGCGTGGCGCCACGGTACACGGCGAAGTGATCGAGGCCAAGCAGGCTGGTGAACTGGGCGGGAGTCCGGAACTGGCTCTTCGGCTCACGTCGCTCGATCTTGGCGGCAGGACGTACCCCATCGAATCCGATCTATTCAGGGTGAAAGGACCCAATAAGGCTGGCTACACCGCCCGTAACGCGATCGGTGGCGCGCTTCTGGGTGCAATCATCGGGGGCATCGCGGGCGGCGGCGGCGGCGCTGCCATTGGCGCTGGAGCTGGCGGGACAGCCGGTACGGCCATCTCAGCGGCAACCGGGGGACCGAACGCCTGGATTCCACCCGAGGCGCTCGTCACCTTCCATCTCGCCGCTCCGCTCACAGTCACGCCGGTGAGCCCACAGGAAGCGGCACGGCTTGCTCAAGGGCTTTACCGCGGCGGTCCGAATCTTTATCGCCGCGGTCCATACGGACCCAATGGATACGCACCCCCACCCTATGGATCGTCGCCCTTTGCGGGTGGACCGTACGGACCCTATGGCCCATACGGCGGCCCATACGGTTACCCGCCAGTGTTCTATCGTCCGTACTTCATGATGGGCGGGCTTTACTACTGGCGCTAGCTGGCGATCATTGCCAGGAAGCAAAACCCTCTCAGGCATGCGCTGGCGCCCGGATCACGGGCGCCCATTCTGTTGAGCGGTAT
>JAJZJJ010000599.1 GCA_021810175.1 Acidobacteriota bacterium
GGTTGAGTTGACGGCGAAGTGCGTGACCTGGACGGAGCCGCTGAGCAAGAGACTCTGCAGGCCCCCCTGGAGCTGCATGTTGGCGTCGACCATGGAGGTGACGCCCGCGGGATAGCGGACGCGAACTCCCCGGGCGGTGGCCTTGATGTTGACGTAGAGGCCGCCGGCGTAGGTGGCGAATCCAGTCAGCTGGATGGGTCCGCCGCCGCTATAGGCGGTCACGTTGTTGAGATCGACGCGGCCCTCGTTGAAGTTGAGTGTGCCGTTCATGCGGCTGAGGCCGTTGATGTAGTTGTTGGACGCGAGATCGACGTTCTGAATGGTGGCCTGGCCATTGAGGTTGGGATGGTGCAGGGTTCCAGCGGCGTTGACATGGAAGGCGACCGTGCCGGAGGAAGTGATTTCGTCGCTGAAGGTTTCGGCAACCTTCATATTGATGCTGCCCTCGGTATGCCACTGGATGGGATGGGTCTTGTCGAAGACGCCGATGGAGCCGCCGGCCTTTACATCCACGTCATCCCCCTGCATCTGGAAGGGGTCGAGCGTGAGGACGCCACTCTTGAGTACCGCATGGATGCTGGTGGAACTTTGCACGGCGACGTTGGCGAGTGACAGAGCGACAGGCTGGACGACGATGTCGCCGGCAAGAGCCTGAGGTGTGCGAAGCGGTCCCTGCAAGGTGACGGTGGCATCGATGGGACGACGGCTGGCGATGCCTGTGATGTGGAAGGTCTTCGCAAGCGGGTTCAGGTCGAGGTTGGTGACGGTGAGGCGTGCCTGTGAAGGATCGTCGCCGGTGAGCTGGGCTTGCTCGTGAAGCTGGATGATGGACTGGTTAAGATGCGCGGTGGCATCGATGGCGAGGTTGTGATCCTGCAGCTGAGCCGTGCCGTCGATGAAGCCGGAGGCATCCTGTGCGAGCTGGAGCTGGGTAAGGTGCAGATTGGCGGAGATGGCTGGCTGCTGCAGTGTTCCGCTGCCGTCAGCCTGGAAGTTGAGGACGCCGCCGAGTGGGTATTTGGGCGTCTGGAGGCGATGGAAGCGCGCCAGATAAAAGTTGGAGCCGAGGATTCCGAAGCGGAACTGCCGGGAGCTGAGGTCGAGTTGGCCAGAGCCGCGAATCTGGCCTCCCTCCTGCTGATAAAGGAGATTTGTGGCGTGCAGGGTATGGGCAGCGAGACTGAGGTCGGCTCGCAGGTCGTTGTAGGGCTCTCCATAGACCTGGCCGCCGGTGACGGTGATGGAGCCTTCGCCGGTGGGGTCACCGAGCGTGCCACCAAGACGCATCTGGAGGCCTACGGTGCCGGTGGCCGGCAGTTGCATTCCAAGCAGCGGCGTGAGCTGGGCGAGAGACGCATGCTGAAGAGTAGCCTGGGCTGTGATGGTCGACGAGTTATTGAAGGCGTAACGGTCTTTTGCAACGCGATCGCCGCTGAGCGTGACGGAGGCGTCGGCAACGGCCTTGCCGGCGCGGAGTGTGGCTCCGGTGATGGTGAAGCGTTGCGGGGAGTAGTCGATGTTGGCCTGCGCAGTATCGATGTGGACCTTGTGCGTGACAGAAGTTGATGAGGGATTGGCGGCGAGGCTCGCGGGCTGCGCCTGTGGCGTGAAGGGTGAGGAAGCAGCAGGGGTGGTGAAGGCGATGTCGAGATTGCTGGCATCGAGATGGCCCTGGATTTGCGGCGCAGAAAATGCGCCGATGACTGTGCCATGGAAAGCTGCTGCGCCGTGAATATCGACGGGAAGGGCCTGGGAAGCGGGGCGAATGTTGAAGACGCTGAAAATCTTGTCGAATTCGGCAAGGTTGCTGGTGACGACGCTGACAGTGATCCTGGAGCCGCGCATGTTGCGGTTGATGCCGAGCATGCCGGAGGCCTCGGCGTGCGTGCCCGGCGTGTGAATCTGCATGGTGCGGAGCTGAGCTATGCCGGCCGCCGGTGAATACGACGCGACCACGGTTCCGCTGAGAGGCACCTGGCCGGGAACGAGTGCATTGCCGGGAGCGAGCTTGAGGGTGGTGGTGCTGCTGAGGCTCTGGAGCGAGCCTGTCCAGTGGCCGTCGACCGGACCGGAGAGATCTGTGTTGAAACCGGTATCGCTGAACCTGGGCGGTGCGACGGCGTGAAGCAGGGTATATAACGGCACACTGGCGAGCTCGACGTGGATGGCGCCAGTGGTTGGCGGCTCGGGTTTGGGCGTGGAAGCCGGCGGGGCCTTCTTGTGCAGGAAGAACCAATGAGCCGTGCGCTCGGGCTGCGGCGCGGAGGCTGCGGTGCGAAGCCAATGGAGAATGTGTAGGCTGCCGGATGCCGCGCCGCCGCCGGCGAACTGCGCCTGGAAGCCGGTTGCGGAGATTTCATCCTGCGTGATGAGTAGCTGGCTGCGCGCATTGAGGCCGACGGACTGGCCGGGACCTGGTTCGTAGAGGAGGTTGTCAAGCTGCGCTGTGCCCTGCAGGGTATAGCTGGCGGGTGTGCCATGGGCCTCGGTTTCGAGTTGGAGGACGCCGCTGTGGATGCCATGGAAGCCGGTGAGGGGCTCAAGGGCGCGGAGGTCGATAGAGCCTGTGGCGTGCATGCGGAATTGCGGATGGGCGAAGTTGCTCAGGTTTCCTGCAACTTCGAGGCGGGATTGGCCGCTGAGAAAAGTGAGGTGGTTGAGGCGGAGGTCGTTATGGGTTGCGTCGATCTGAATAAAGAGGCGCGAGGCAACGGGTTGTGCGGCGCCGTGCTGCAAGCGGATATCGCGGGCGGCGAAGTTGCCGAGGTAGTGCTGGCGGAGGCGGTCGTAGCTGACGTTGGCGTGGAGGTTGTTGGCGTCGACGTTGAAGCGGAATTTGTGGGCGTTGAGGATGAAGAGTCCATCATTGAACTGGGCCTGATCGATGGCGAGATTGAAGATCTGGTCCGAGATGGATGTAGCAGTGGCCGTGGAGGCGGCTCTGGGCGTGGGTTGGTCGGTAGAGCCGTCGGGGTTAATGATGATGTGAATGGTGGGATGGCTGAGGCCGAGGTAGCTGAGGCCGATTTTGCCGGCGAAGAGATCGATGATT
>JAJZJJ010000600.1 GCA_021810175.1 Acidobacteriota bacterium
CACCGGACGGCTGGCCGCCACCATCGCCCACGAGATCAACAACCCTCTGGAGAGCGTGCTCAACCTGCTCTACATCATGGGCCTGGACGAAAACCTCAGCTCCCGCAGCCGCGAGTGCCTGCAGCTGGCCGATCGCGAGATCGCCCGCGTCTCCCATATCGCGCGCCAGACGCTGGCCTTCTACCGCGACACTACCGCCCCGGTCGATATCGAAATCGAGCCGCTGCTTCGCGAAATTCTCGATCTCTATCAGCCCCGCCTGCGGAATCTTTCCGTCAGCATCGAGAACTCCACCCCGGAGCACTCCCGCCTCCGCGGCTACCGCGGAGAGCTCAAGCAGCTCTTTTCCAACCTGATTGCCAATGCCATCGACGCTGTGCAGTCTTCCGCGAACGGCCGCCCCGGCCAGCTGCAGCTCTCCGTCCAATGCACGGAGGAGATGCTCCGTGTCTCGCTGCGCGACAACGGCGGCGGCATCGCGCCCGAGCACATTGCCAGCCTGTTCCAGCCCTTCTTTACCACCAAAAGCCACACCGGCACCGGCCTCGGCCTGTGGGTCTCCGATGGAATCGCCAGAAAGCATGGCGGCAGAATCGAAGTGGAGTCCTCGACCGACCCGGAGCATCACGGCACGACGATGACGGTCTATCTTGCCTGTGCCGAGCCCGCGCCGGACAACCGGCACATCACAAAAGGCTGAATCCCTTCACCGCAAGGGCGTTCGGGTGCTTGCCCGTCGCAAAGACCGTGAACAGCGAGCCGGTGATTGGATCGCCTTTGGGCGTGTAGCTGATGGTCCGGATCACCGACACATCGCCCGATTGCCGGTCCAGCGCCAGCACCAGAAAGCCGCCATCGGAGAAGGCCAGCGGCCCCGGCCCGCTGCCCACCTGCACCGTATTCAGCAACTGCCCGTAATCGATGGAGTAGGCGGCTACGGTGCCCGCATCGGCATTGCTGACCCACAGCGTGGAGTTGTCCGCGCTCACCAGGCCGCCATCCGGATGCTCTCCGATGGTGTAGGTTCCACCCACCTCGTTGTTCGTGGTGGCGATCTCCGAGATGGTGTCGCTGCCGGAATTCTGCACGAAAATCTCGCCTCCGTCCGGCTTCAGAGCCAGATGCGCGGGCTTCGGTCCCACGTCGAGGAAGGCCAGCAGATGGTCCGTGTGATTTTCGGGGATTACGCTCTTCGGCCGCGCCAGGCTCACCACCATCACCTGATGGCCGCCGGTGCAGGCCACGAAGGTCTTGGAGGAGTCGGGGAGAATGACGGGATCGGAAGCATCCGGGCATCCGCTGAAGACGGACCGCACTTTGAGCGAATGGGGATCGACGATGCTCACGCTGCCGGCGCGTGCATTGGCCACCACCAGGCTGTCGCCGTTCGGGGCAATCCGCACCCAGTCCGGCCCTTCGCCAACGCCCACCGTGCCGACCACGCGCCGGTCCTTCAGGTCGATCACCGAAACATTGTTGGAGAGAGCATTGGCGACGTAAGCCCGCAGCCCTGCATCGTCCACGGCGATAGCGGATGGACCGCGGTGTACGGGGATGGTGGCTTCCACTTTGTTTTTCACGGCGCTGATCACGCTGATGGTGCCGCTGCCGGTGTTGGCCACATAGACTTCCCGGTGTTTGGGATTGACCGCGATGGCGGTCGGATCGGCGCCCACCTGGATTGTCCCGGCTTCCTGCATGTTCACCAGGTCGATCACCGTGACGGTGTTGTCGCCGCCGTTGGTCACCCACGCAAATTCGCGGTAGTCGGGGGGATATTGCGGAAACCGCTTGCGGGTACAGCCGCTGAGGAGCAGCGGAAACACCGCGGCCAGCAACAGGCTCGCCGCGCGCCGCAACCTGGCCGGCCCTGAAGACGTTCCGAGGCTCATCCGGTCCAGAATCAATATCGTCTCCGTGCGGTGGTTCCTGTGGCTGATTTTTCCGGGGGGGGGTCCGGCTCTACAGCGCCGCCGCGCCCTGCTCCGCCTGGCTTGGCTCGGTGACGATGCCGCGCGGCACGCTGCGGTGCAGCACGGTGGCAATCTGCGAGCACTCGTCCATCAGCGTCGTGAACTGCTCCGGCAAGATGGACTGCATCCCGTCCGACAGCGCCTTCTCCGGCTGATGGTGGACCTCCACAATGAGCCCGTCGGCGCCCACGGCCACCGCCGCCCGGCTCAGCGGCAGAACCTTGTTCCGCTTGCCGGTGCCGTGGCTCGGATCCACCAGAATGGGCAGATGGCTCAGCCGCTGTACGGCCGGCACAATCGACAGGTCGAGCGTGTTGCGGGTGTGGTCGGCGAAGGTGCGCACGCCGCGCTCGCACAGGGCCACCTCGTAGTTGCCCTCGCTCATCACGTATTCGGCGGCCATCAGGAACTCGTCCAAGGTGGCGGCCAGCCCGCGCTTCAGCAGCACCGGCTTGCGCTTGCGCCCGGCGGCCTTCAGCAGCGAGAAGTTCTGCATGTTGCGCGCGCCAATCTGAATCACATCCGCGTATTCGGCCACCAGTTCCAGCGCTTCATGGTCGATGGCCTCGGTGACGATCCGCAGGCCAAAGCGGTCGCGAATCTCCGCCATGATCTTCAGCGCCTCTTCGCCCAGCCCCTGAAAGGCATACGGCGACGTGCGCGGCTTGTAAGCGCCGCCGCGGAAGAACTGCGCGCCCGACAGGGCCACCTGCTCGGCGATGGCAAAAGCCTGCTCCCGCGACTCGATCGAACACGGCCCGGCAATCATCGCCACCTGCGCTCCGCCGATGGTGGCGTTGGTCCCCGGAAAGCGGATCACCGTGTCTTCTTCCTTCACCTCGCGGCTGACCAGCTTATACGGCTTGGAGACGCGGATCACCTCCGCCACGCCGGACATCTCCTCCAGGTTGCCGCGATCCACTTCGCCCTGGTTGCCGGTAATGCCGATAGCGGTCCGCTGCGCTCCCGGCATGGGGTGCGCGCGAAAACCCAGCGCCTCAATCTGTTCGCAAACGGCCTGAATCTCTTCCTGGCTGGCCTGCGCCTTCATCACGACAAGCATGGTTCGGTCC
>JAJZJJ010000601.1 GCA_021810175.1 Acidobacteriota bacterium
GCGAGGCCAGGGTGACCTCGCGGATGTCGACGCCATCCATGAGGATGCGCCCGCCGGTCACGTCGAAGAAGCGGGGGATCAGGTTGACCAGGGTGGACTTCCCTGCTCCGCTGGGGCCGACGAGGGCCACCACTTCGCCGCGGTGGATGGTCAGGCAGACGTCGTCCAGAACGGTGCGCGGCTCCTCGGTGCCCTCTTCGCGGTAGCAGAAGCTGACATGCTCCAGGGCGATGCTCTTTTCGAAGCTTTTGAGGGGGCGCGCCCGCTTCGCTTCGACGACCTCGTCCTGATCGTCCATGAACGCGAAGATAGCCGCCGAGGCACCGACCGCCTGCTGGAAGCTGTTGTAGTAGGTGCCGAAGCGGCGGATGGGGTCGTAGAGCTTGAAGAGGGCCACGATGAAGGCGAAGAAGATGCCCTCCTTCATGGCTCCGTGGCCGATCTCGTTGCGGCCGACCCAGAGCAGGGCGGCGATGGCGATGGCGCCGATGAGGTCCATGAGGGGCGAGGTGAGCGCCTGGGCCCGGACGGTGCGGAGATTGGCTTTGAAGAGCCGTCGCGCGGCATCGCGGAAGCGCACCAGCTCCCAGAACTCCATGTTGAAGGCCTTGACGATGCGATTGCCGGTGATGGTCTCGTGGAGGATGTTCTGAATCTCGGCCAGTTTGTCCTGTCCCCTGCGGGTGGTGCGGCGGACGTCGCGGCCGATGCGGCGGATGGAGGCCCCGACGACGGGGAGGAAGATGAGCAGCACCCAGGCGAGCTGATGCCCGAGCGCGATCACCACGCCAATCATGAAGATGAGCGTGCAGAATTGCTGCAGGAAGTCCGACAGGATGGTGGAGGTGGCGTACTGGACGCGCTCAATATCGTTGATGAGCGCGGAGAGGAGCGTGCCGGTGGTGTGCTTCTGGAAGAACGATACCGAGCGGCGCAGGATGGCCTCATAGAGGTCGTCGCGCATATCGGTGATCATGCCGAAGCCGGCGTAGTTGGCCAGGTAGGTGCCGGTGTAGTCGCAGATGCCCTTGAGCAGGGTGGCCATGACAAAGGCAAAGGCGATCACTGACCAGTCGTTCTTAATGTGCAGGAAGGGCGGGACGAGGATTTGCGGGGTGAGGTGGATGTGCCACTTTGCCCCGAGCGAACCCAGCAGCTGGGTCTGGTTGGCGCGGACGGTTTCGGCGCCGGGATGGAGGACCTTGTCGAAGATGGGCCCGATGAGGAGGACGCGGAAGGCATCCAGAGCGCCCACGCCCGCGGCGAGCACTACCGCGGCCAGCGCCTGCAGCGCGTAGCGGCGCACGTAATACAACAGCCGCCAGAACCGCGTCATCTTCTGGCGCGCTCCGGCTCGTGGGTAAACAGCATTCCGCTATTTTATCCCGTGCCGCGGGCAACTATTCCAGTGTGGAAACACATCGTCCCACTCCACGGTAAGCGGTGCGATCACGAGCTCACACCGGTACGCCGTCGCTGACCTGGGAGCAGTCCATACGCAGCGTGCCATTATCGTTGAAGACCAGGCCGTAGAAGCGGAAGACGTTACCGGTGCTGACCTTGTTCGGGTTCAGCATCTGCGTATTGCCATCAGCGTACACTTCGACCGTCCCGGGATTTTTCAGCAAAGTTGTCTGCCCTGGCTGATTGGCCATATCGGCAAAAGGATCGTAGGGAGCCAGCGCCACGGTGTAAACGGTAAAGTTGCCTTCGCTGGAAATCGCCTTCACCGTGCCGTTAATCGTCTGGGGCAGCAGCGTGACGGTGCTGACGACCTGCGGATATGTGAAAAGCGGAGTGTGGGTGCTGAAGAGCACATTTTGTCCGTCCACCAGGTTGGAAGAGTCGAACGTTGGCGCGAACGGAAGGCTCCGCAGATTTGTAAACTGACCGGAAATTGCTGCCTGGGCATTCAGCGCGTAGAGTCCAAACCCAACCTGTAGGTTGCCCGTCTGCTCGGCGAGAAATTCACTCATCGTCGGAAGGGCTGAGTGATATGCGCCAGGCGGATAGCTGCCGGTCAGAGGCCCGTAGCCCACGCTCAGATTGGTCGTATTGCTGTCGTAGACAGCTACCCGGGTGGCCAGCAGCGAGCCGTCCGGCTGGATGGTCATATCCATGTCCACGGGCATGCCGACGCCGAGCGCCGCCATGCTCCCAATTCCCTGGAATATGGTTCCGCTGTTCACGCCAACTTGCCAGACAGGGACTGTGGCGTAGCCTGCGTTTTGAACGTAGAGTGAGTGGGCGGTAAATCCGCTTTGGCCATTCACCGCGGTGACCAGCCCTTCGACGCCGAATACCTTGCCGTTAGCGGTGTTGGTGGGTTGCGCCGCGATTTTTAGCTGTTCCAGCCGGAACACTGGCGTAACCTGGGTGGTCGTGGTCTGCGGGCACCCACCCTGGAGGGGCACGCTTTTGGAAACCTGCAGATCCAGCACCAGTCCCATTGCTGTTCCGGTAACCCGGATCGGCTGCGCCATACCGACGGATACGGTGGCCTGGCTGTCAACGTTAGCCGCAGCTCCATTGGTCAATGCAGGCGCGACGCAACCCACCAGCGCTTCATTGACCGTCACTGTAGCGGAAGTGTAAATGCCTACCGGCATACTCACTGTCGCCAGCGGCTCCACGTGACCGTTCAGGTGCATGAACTCGTCGCTCACGGGGGTGGTCAGCAGCGAGACCGTATGCCCGGTGTTGCTGGTCAGGGTGAGGCCGGTCAAGCCGACTGAAAGCGAGCTGAACTCGTCATTCGCAGTACTGGAGGCGAGAAGCACCACCGTGGTGTTTCCCCCGAAGGAGGCGGCCGTTCCACCGCCTCCGCCGCCGCATCCCGCGACGACGCATGAAGCCAGGAACAGAATCAGCGCCGGGACGAAGCTGAATCTGTGAAAGGAAGAACGACGAACAGGCGGGTTGAACTGGGCGCGCATGAACTTGCCTCCAACTGGCCCCGATCCAGCGGTAACTCGGGATATCCGATACCGCTTTCTGGACGACAACCAGTGTATCAACCGGCATAAAAAACGGCGGC
>JAJZJJ010000602.1 GCA_021810175.1 Acidobacteriota bacterium
CTCGCTGCCATCGTCATTCTTGCGCCGCCGGTACTTGATCACCGCATAGAGCAGCGCTCCTCCCACCACAACAAAAATCCCGCCCGTGATGGCGAGAATGAAGATAGCAAGGCTTTCGATTTCCCTGGCCGGCTTGGATGCTGGCGCGAACATGTTCGTTCCGGGCTGGACGCCCGCGGCCCACGCCGATACCGGCAACGCAATCGTCATGCCGGCGGTGAAAAGAAGGCGACGTAACACTTTGGAGATTCCCGTAAACATCGATGTAGCGTACCCGTCACTTGTTATGGCGCACACGCGATACCCGTCATCGCGGCACGCAATGATTTTCCCCGAGCCGCCCCTGCGGCTCCGGACCTCTTCAACTTTTGCCTATGGCGAACAAAATACACGCCACGGCAACTTTTGTCTTGCGTATTCCCCGGAGTCTACCCTGCGGACTCGAACTCGATAAACCCCGTTGTTCGGCTTTCGTGCGCCCAGCGTGGCGCATACCGGCGAAATTCCATGCTAAATGGAAATTCGCTCTCCCTCAATTCACCGGCGTGCATCTCACCAAACTTTATTCGCCGTTCAGGTGAATTTTTCCCTCTTCCGGTGGCATTTCTTACCCTGCAGCCACGCAACCGGCCACCGACAGCGAGGTCCGATTTTCCATTCCGGCAACCAAATTATGGATGCGCAGGTCTTTCCACCGGTGCCTGCGTTTTTCTGACGCGGCAAACTTCGACGCAGACCCCCATCAGCCCAGCGCTTCCTCCGCCGCCTTGCGCGCCTCATGCATCAGCCCCGGCAATCCCACGCCGTAGTACGCATTCCCCAGCAGACGTAATCCCGGCAGTCGCGCCACTCGCTCTTCCAGTGCGCGCATCCGGTCCAGATGCCCCACCGCGTACTGCGGCAGCGAAAACGGCCACCGCCGCACCAGTGCATGCGTTGGCTGCGGCAACTCGCCCAGCGCCAGGGCCATCTGCTCGCGCGCCCGCGAAATCACTTCCTCATCTGAAGCCGCCATCAGAGTCCCCGCCGCGCGGTTGCCAAAAAACGCCCGCAGCAGCACGCCACCCTCCGGCGCACGATGCCCGAATTTCTGATTCACAAACGTGCACGCCAGCAGCGAATCCTCTCCCGCCGTCTGCGGCGGCACCAGGTACCCGAATCCCTCCGGAATCTCCATCCCCCGCGCCCGTTCCGCGTCAAACGCCAGCGCTGCCACCACCGCCGAGCTCGCCTCCAGCTTCACCAGCTCCGCGGCCTCCGCATCCAACGGCTCCAGCAGCCTCCGCGTCACATGCGCCGGAGTCGCCACAAACACCGCGTCAAATTCCTCCGCGCCCCGCGACGACTTCAACTGCCATCTGCCCCCAATCCTCGCAATCGCCTCCACCGGCTCCCGCAGACGCACCATCTGCGGCGGAATCTCCCGCTGCATCGCCTCCACAAACGTCCCCAGCCCCGATTTCAAGGTCGTGAATACCGATTTCTTCGGCCCTTTAACCTTCGTCGCCCGCTCCCGCAGCGCCAGGATCAGGCTCCCGTACTGCTGCTCCAGCCGCACAAACGGCTCCATCACCGCCCGCACGCTCAGCGTCTCCACATCGCCGCCAAACACCCCTGCCAGCAGCGGAGCCGCCACCGTCCGCGTCACCTCGTCGCCAAAATGCCGCCGCACAAAGCTCGCCACGCTCTCATCCCGGCCCTCCGGCAGCGCCGTCGCTTTCAACTCCGCCGCCCGCTCCGGCTCCTGCATATACGCCCGTCGCGCGTCCTCGCTGAACAGTGGCGAATCCGCAATTGCTTCCAGATCCACCGGAACCATCATCCGCATTGCGCCCGGCAACGCCACCAGACGCCCGCCCCATAGCAGATACGTCCGTCGGATCGCGTCATTCGACGCAATCACCTCATCTTCGAGCCCCAACTCCGCCGCCAGTTCGCGCGCCCATGGCTTCTCCGTCACCCACGAGTCCGGCCCGCACTCCATCACAAATCCGCCGCGCCGTTCTGTCTCGACCGTCCCGCCCAGCCGCGCTCCGGCCTCATACAGCACCCACTCCACGGCACGCCCGGCCGCGCGCTCGCGCGCCAGTTGCCAGGCCGCGGTCACCCCGCTGATCCCGCCTCCGACAACCGCAATCCGTTTCATGGCTCTTTGGTCTCAGCCGCAGCCAGCCGCTCCAGCCCGCTCTCGGCCAGCCCCTTCAGCGCCGCTGTCAGCAGCGCCGAATCATTCAGCGACGCAGGACGCCGCATCTCCATCCCCAGCTTCTCCGCAAACTCCCGGAAGCTCACATCAATGTCGTAAAGAATCTCCACGTGATCGCACAAAAATCCCACCGGCTGGATCACCACCTTCTTCACGCCCTCTTCGCGCAGCGCCGTCAGCGTCTCTTCCACCGATGGCCCAATCCACGGCCCGCCGCTCATCCCCTGGCTCTGGAACGCGAAATACCACTTCTCAAGCCCCGCCACCTTCGCCGCCACATGCATCGCCGTCTTCTTCGTCTCAAAGTTGTAAGGGTCGGCCGGCATCGGCGGCCGTCCCGGCTTCTCCGGATCCGGCGCCGGCGTCTGCACCGTCCGGCACGGCACGCTGTGCGCCGTAAACAGCACCGGAACTCGTTCCCCCGTCTCCGCGCAGAACGGCTCCCACGTCGCCCGCAGCCGCTCGGCAAACGCTTCGGCCAGCAGATCGTCGTCCGCCCACGCCTCAATGAACTCCACCTGCATCTGCTCGCCCGCAGCCGCCATCACCGCCCGCCGATAAAGCCCCACGCTCGTCCGCGAGTTCTGTGGAGCCAGGCAGATCGCCACCGCCCGCGTCACCCCGTCCGCCGCCATCTGCTTCACCACATCGGCAATGTACGGCTTCCAGTTGCGCATGCCTACGTACACCGGAACTCCCAGCGCCGCTTCGAGCAACCGTCCCTGCTCCAGCGTCAGCCGCGTCAGCGGGCTCCCGCCAATCGCCACAAACCGGTGCCGAACCTCCTCCACCACCTCCGCAGGCATCGGCCGTCCGCTCACCA
>JAJZJJ010000603.1 GCA_021810175.1 Acidobacteriota bacterium
GCGTTGAAGAGGGCGCGGTGCTGGAAACGGTCGGGGTGGAAGTTGGCGCCAAGCTCGCGGTTGATGCGGGTGAGGATGTTGCGGTTGAAGGCGGCCGTGACGCCAGCGGCGTCGTTATAGGCGGCGAGGAGCGGGGCGAGCGGCTTGACGTGATCGACGCCGAGGAGGATGCAGTCGCCGGGGGCGAGCTGGCGGCGGATACGGGCGAGGAGTTCGCGGGCGTCATCAGGATCGAAGTTGCCGATACTTGAGCCGATGTAGAGGACGAGCCGGCGGGAATTTGGGGATTTGCGGGAAGGCAGGTCACCAAGGCCGTCGGTGTAGTCACCGACGCGAGTTTCGATGGAGAGAGTGGGGAAGCTTTCAGAGAGGGTCTGGCGCGCGGCATTCAGCGCCGAAGCGGAGACGTCAATGGCGCGGTAGGTGAGTTGGGGCTGCTGGTTGAGGGCGGCGCGCAGCAGGAGTCCGGTTTTGGAAGCGGTTCCGGCGCCGAGTTCGATGAGGGTGAGGTGTGAGTCCTGGGCTGCCGTGGCGAGGATAGCGGGCGCATAGGCGGCAAAGAGGTCGCGCTCGGTGCGGGTGAGGTAGTACTCGGGTAGTTCGGTGATTTGTTCGAATAGACGGGAGCCGTGCTCGTCGTAAAAAAGCCAGGGCGAAAGAGATCTGGGCTTGGCGGTGAGGCCGCGCAAGACCTCGGCGCCGACAGGAGTTTGTGCTTCGTCGGGTAGAACGGCAAAGAGATTCCCAAGAGACATTTAGTTGCCTTGCGGTCCGGAGGGAGCGTGCCTCAGGACTGGTTTTGCGCCAGGCGCAGGCCGGAGAACTGCCAGCGCGTGGCGGGTTGGAAGAAGTTGCGGTACGTGGCGCGGATGTGCGACGCGGGCGTGACGCAGGAGCCGCCGCGGAGGACCATCTGGCCGGACATGAATTTGGCGTTGTACTCGCCGATGGCGCCGGGAGCTGGCTGGAAGCCGGGATAGCCGAGGTAGGCGCTGGCGGTCCACTCCCAGACGTCGCCATAGAGCTGCGAGGGGTGGTTGGAGGGCGCGGACGAGGCGGCGGGGTGGAGGCGGCTGGATTCGACGAGGTTGCCGGTGACAGGAGCGGTGGTTGCGGCGAGTTCCCACTCGAACTCGGTGGGGAGTCGCATGCCACGCCAGCGGGCATAGGCGTCCGCCTCGTAGAGGCTGATGTGGCAGACGGGCGTGGAAAGCAATTCGGTGAGCGGAATGGGGCCGCGGAGGGTGAAGAGCATCCATTCACCCATGTCGTTTTGCGACCAGTAGAGGGGTGCGGTCCAGTGCTCGGAATTGACGGTGGTCCAGCCGTCGGAGAGCCAGAGGTCGCTGCGGTGGTAGCCGCCGTCCTGGATGAACTCGAGGTATTCGGCGCAGGTGACGGGGCGGGATGCAAGGCGGAAGGGTTCGAGGTAGACCTTGTGGCGCGGAAGTTCGTTGTCGAAACAGAAACTTGGGCCGGAGTGGCCGATTTCGTGGACGCCTCCGGGGAATTCGTGCCATTGGAGCGGCTGCGCGGCGGATGAAGCAAGCGAGCCTTCGCGGTAGGCGGGCTGGAGGGGATTGGCCCAGAGCGCGTGCTTGATGTCTGTGAGGAGGAGTTCCTGATGCTGCTGCTCATGATGGAGGCCGAGGTCGAGGCGCGACGCGGCTTCTTGCGGGATGCCTGCGGCGAGGAGGGATTCGACGGCGGAGTCGACGTGGCGGCGGTAGTTGAGGATGGCACTGAGCGAAGGCCGCGAGAATGTGGAGCGGAGTTTCTTTTCCGGCTGGGCGGAGACACTGTTGTAGTAGCTGTTGAAGAGCCAGAGGAAATCAGGATGGCGCGGGGCGTAGCGGGGCGAGAATTCGCGGAGGATGAAGGTTTCAAAGAACCATGTGGTGTGTGCGAGGTGCCACTTCGCGGGGCTGGCCTCGGGCGTGGACTGCACCATCATGTCCTCAGGCGTGAGCGGTTCACAGAGGGCGAGCGACTGGCGGCGCACGGTGGAGAAGCGCGAGATGAGGTCCGCGAGACGGTCTTGCTGGAAGGCGGAACTGGTCGGGCTAGACACGCCGGCTGATTCTCCTCATCCGTTAGAGTGACTTCGTTCTGCGGCGTTACACGAAATGCATACCATCATAGGGCGCTCGCTGGGCGAAGTGACTTGCTGAATTGGATGCGGCGATAGCGGGCAGGATGCGGAAGGAATGGAGGGGTTGGGATAGAGCGCAGATGGAAGGATGATGCGGAGCGGGGCTCGCTTATTGGAGAGCGGCTTCGAGGGTGGGGACGATGGTGAGGAGGGTATCGATGCGAGTCATGTGCAGCAGTGCCGAGACGCGCGGGGATGGTCCGACGAGGATGAGGCGGGCGCTGTTGGCCTGGCAGCGGCTGTAGAAGTTGACAATTTCGCCGATGCCAGTGGAGTCCATGAAGGGGACGCCGGAGATATCGAGGATGGTGAGGAGGGTGTCATCCTTGCGGAGTTCGGCGCGGAAGGGGCGCAGATTGCCGAGGACGAGCGGGCCGTGCAGGCGGAGAATGCGACCGGGTGGCTCGGCGATGGTGGAGAGCTCGATCTGAAGCGGTTCCGATGGCATATGGTCGTTGGAACGGCGAGGACTGGGATTTGTGTGAATAGCATAGGAAAAGCGGATGGCAAGTGTCGAGCGTGACATGGCATGAGTATCCACCAGATTGTCTTACACTGGTGTGAATATTCGGAGGGGTATCGACATTGGATCGACGGCATTATCGCGCTTTTCTGTCGCGGAGAGTCCTACTGTCTGGTGCTGCACAGTGCTACCACCTGGAATTCAGTGTTCCGGAGGTGGAGATTTTTGATTTTCAGCCGGGGCAGTTTATTTCGCTGCTGGCGGTGGACGGGAATGGGAAACAGCAGACTAGGGCTTACTCGATTGCGTCGGCGCCGCGGCCGGGGGGATTTGACCTGTTGGTGAACCGGGTAGAGGGCGGTTTCTTCTCGAATCTGCTGTGCGACCTGGAGCCCGGGCAGGAGCCGGATTG
>JAJZJJ010000604.1 GCA_021810175.1 Acidobacteriota bacterium
GCTTTGCCGCCCCGGTTTTGGAAAACTCGGCCGCCCATCAAGTTGCTGCTCTAAAAGCGCTTTGCTGAGATTCCCACTTTTCCTCGGTGAACTATTGCTTTTACTAGGAATTCTTCACTGTAAATATTTCTCACTAACCGTAGTGGCACGCTTCACCGCATGGCAAACTCTGCGCCCAAAGCGCCGCCGATCAGCCGCTGAAATAACAGCCCCAATTTCAGCGAACCGTACCCGCTTTTCCACGCATACGCAATTGCGCTGGCTGACTACAATCAAGGGGAAGAAAAGAAAGCCGTTTCCGCCACACCGCCGGGTGTTGTAGAGTGTGGCAAGAGCCGGAACCCGACTTTGAGAGCGAGAGTAGCGTATGCCAACAGCGGAATCCGAATTGGAAAGACCGGCCGTAGGGGAGGCAGCGATGGAGATTACCGTAAGCCGTCAGGATCTGGTGAAGGAGCTGACCGCTACGCAGAGCGTAGTGGAGCGAAAGACCACCATTCCGATTCTGTCCAATTTTCTCCTGGAAGCGGAAGACGACCGCTTGAGCATCACCGCGACCGACCTCGATCAGGCCATTCGCACCAGCGCTGCCGTGAAGGTCAAGAAGCCCGGCGCCTGCACCATCCCGGCGCGGAAGCTCTACGACTACATCAAGCTGCTGCCTGAGAGCGAGATCTCCATCAAGCTACTGGAAAACCACTGGGTCCAGATTCGCAGCGGGCGCTCGAACACCAAGATGGTGGGCATGGCACGGGCCAACTATCCGCAGGTGCCGGAGTTCCCCACCGTTGCGGTGACCAGCATTCCCGTGCCGGCGCTCAAGACACTCATCGCCCGCACCATCTTCGCCATCTCCAACGAGGAATCGCGCTACACGCTGAACGGCGCCTTGCTGGTCCTCAAGGCAGAGTCGCTGGCCATGGTGGCCACCGACGGCCACCGGCTCTCTTACGTAGAAAAGCCGGAAGAAACTCTGGAAGGCATCAGCGGCGAAAAGCGCGTGCTGATCCCGCGCAAGGCTCTGCAGGAGCTGCAATTGCTGCTGGCGGCTGCCGATGCCGAAAAGATCGAGTTCGCTGACGACGAGCACACGCTGTTCTTCCGTGTGGGCCACCGCACGCTCAGCAGCCGCAAGCTGACCGGGCAGTTCCCGAACTTCGAGGCGGTGATGCCGCGTGACAACTCGAGGTTTGCGGTGGTGCGCTGCAGTGAGCTGTCCTCCTCCATCCAGCGCGTGGCGCAGTTTGCCGACGAGCGCTCCGGCGCGATCCGCCTGCGGCTGGAGAGCAATGAGCTGAAGATCAGCGCCAACTCCACCGAGTCCGGCGAGAGCGAAGACACCATTGATACGCCCTACTCCGGCGACCCGATCATGGTTGGCTTCAACTCGGTTTACATCCTGGACTTCCTCAAGGCTATGGACAACCAGGGCGAGGTGCGTCTGGAGTTCAAGGACGCGCAGTCCGCTGGCCAGATGCGGCCCGAAGATGCGGAAGCCGAATACAAATATCGTTACGTCCTGATGCCGATGAGAATTTGATCCGGCTTTGAAACTAAGCCGTGACGCTGTTCGTCTACTGGACAGACCGCCTTGGAGCGGAAAAGCACAGCCTTCGGCAAGCGAAGCGGCTCGGCCACATCGACCTCGAAATCCCCCTCGAAGCACACCTCTGCCTGATCGCGGCAGGGTCCTTTGATCGCCGAGGCTTGATTTCATCGCCATGAAGCGATGAACTAGGCCGGGCGCCGGTCATGCCGGCGAGAGCGTGAATGCGCGAGCACGCAATCAGCACTCGCTGGACCAGCTACAGTACGCGGGCCGCTTTGTCGCTCACAGGCGCGCAGCTTGGCACCACCCCGCCCGCTCTTGTTTGTAGCGGCGCGACGTGACTTTTTCACTCTTCTCAGCAAGGGCGCTGACACTCCAACGCCAAAGCAATACCGCAGTTAACAGGCACGCCTGAGATTGGAAGCCTTTTCTGAACGTTGTTGCGTGTGAATGGAAGGAGATCTTATGGACCGACGCGCCTTCTGTGAATTGATGGCCGTCCTGGCGCTTGCAGGCCCGGCAACCATCGAGAGAAGCCAGGCCGCGGAGCTGGCCGACATGAGCCGGGAAGCATCTGCCGGCGCCGCGGAGTTCGCCCAGGCCTTTCTGAATCCCCCCGGCTCCGCCAAGCCGCGCACTTGGTGGCACTGGACAGGCGGGAACGTCACCCTCGACGGCATCACCAAGGATCTTGAGTGGATGAAGCGCGTCGGCATCGCCGGCTGCAACCTGATTGACGTCTCCTTTGGCCATGGCCAGGTGGTGAAGAAGAAGATCCTGTTTGGCACGCCGGCGTGGCTTGATGCGGTGCGCTACGCGGCTGCCGAGTGCCAACGGCTGGGGCTTGAAATGGGCATGGACAGCTCGCCGGGATGGAGCGAGGCGGGTGGGCCGTGGGTGAAACCCCATCAGGCCATGAAGAAGGTGGTGTGGAGCGAGGCCGAGATCAAAGGCCCGCGGCATTTCACCGGAAAACTGCCTCATCCCCCCACCGTTAGCGGGCCAATCCGCGACCTGGGCAACCCGGTGCAGCGCATCCCCGGCATGCCTCCGCCGCCGCCTCAGCAGACGTATTATGCCGACAGCGTGGTCCTGGCCTATCGAACACCTGCCGATGAAGTCCCCATGATGGAACTGAATCCGGAAGTGACCACCAGCGGCGGATCCATCAAGACCGATGCGCTGTTCGATGGGAATCTCAACACATTCGTCACCCTTCCCGCAGCCAAGGACGGCACGGCGTGGTTACAGTTCAAGTTCGCGACGCCTTACACGGCGCGGGCGTTTACCATCGGCAGCCAGCACGGGGGCATTCCGGTGGGCCGTCTGCTGGCCAGCGAGGATGGCACCACGTTTGAGACTTTGGTGGTTCTGCCCGGCCCGCAGGGTTACTTCGGAGCTCCGGTCCGGACCTATGCATTTCCCGCCGTGCGCGCCAGGGTCTTCCGCCTGGAGTTGACCGACGCGCCGC
>JAJZJJ010000605.1 GCA_021810175.1 Acidobacteriota bacterium
GATGCCGTCGCCAACGACGATGCCGACAAAAAATCACGCCGCGAAATCATATGCGCCTCCCGTATCCTTATTTCCTTGATCCGCCAGGTCCGAGCAAAGCCAGAACCGGCGTACCCCGCAGACACTGCACACCCACCGGCGCCACCGCCGAAAACACGCCCGGCGCTTTCCCCGTCCTTCTACCCCTGCCGCTACAGCGTCACATCGTCCGCGTCCATCAGGTTCCTGTCCGCCGCCGCGCGGCTCCAGCCAATCCTGAAGTCCCTCACGTTGTGCAGCGAAAACACCCCGTCCTTCTGTTTCGGAGCGGTAATCGCAAAAAAGTCTGCCCGTTCCACGTGATCCAGGTAGAATCCCGGCCTTGCATCCGGCTGGCCCAGCGCCAGCTCCACGTGGCTCATTTCCAGGTTCTTCAGGTGCCGGATGAAAAACCCGTACGCCGGCGTCTCCCCAAACATCGTCGGCTCCGGATATCCGGCAATCTTTTCCGGTGGCTCCGGCACTTCGCTCGTCTCGCCGCCGCGCGTCTCAATGTAGATGTTCGACAGCTTCACATCCTCAATGTTGTGCCCAGGAATCCCGCTCAGCGTCGAAGTCCACTTCGAACGCGCTCCGTAACAGTCAAGGTTACTGATCAGCACTCGTCGCATCCTGCCCACGTGCGTCGTCGCCTTCGGCCCCCGCAGCCGCGCGCCCAGCCGCATAAAGATGGGCCCGCAATACAGATTCCGCATCGTCGAGTTCGAAATCGTGATATCTTCCAGCAGCGCGCCGTCTTCGCTCTCCAGCGCGTAACCCATGCAGCCGTCAAAAATGCAATTCGTAATCGTAATGTTGATAAATCCGCCGTTCGACTCCGTCCCGCACTTGATCCGCCCCGCGTGAAACACATGCGCGCCCAGTGGCTGCCGCGTCCACTTGCCGTCGATCACCGATCCCAGCATGAAGTCGCCCGTCACAAAGCAACTGCTGATCGTCACATCCTGCGTCGCCTTCGGATGCCCCAGCGCATAGCTGGATTTCAGGCAGATCCCATCGTCCCACGGAGAATTCACCGTCAGGTTCGTCAGCCGCACATTCCGGCAGCAATCAATGTCCATCCCGTCGCGGTCCGTATCAATCGTCACATTGTCAATCGTCAGGTTGTCGACTCCGGTCACCAGCATCCCGAAATGGCCGCCCTTCAGAATCGAAAAATCCCTGAAGATCACGTTGTGGCAGTTCTTCATCGAAATCGTCTTGTCCGCCACGCCCTTCTGCCTCTGGTCAAACACCGGATACCCGCCCCGGCTGCCCATCGTCCCGTTCGACAATCCCTTGCCGTAAATCAGCCCCGGCCCCGTGATACTGATGTCATGCTCGCCCACGGCCCACAGCAGCGCGTTGTGCCAGTGCCGGTGCCCGTAATCTTCGTAGTGGCCAGCCGCCGGATTCGGCTCCGCCGCGTCATACATCCCGCCGTCATATCCCGTCGTCTCGCCCGGCTGCGGGGAATCCGCGCCCACAATCACCGCCCCTTCGCCTAAATAAAGGTGCACCCGGCTCTTCAGGCGAATCGAAAAACACATATACGTCCCGGCAGGAAACACCACCGTCCCTCCGCCCGCCGCCGACGCGGCCTCAATCGCCTTGTTGATCGCCGGCGTATCGACCGTCTTCCCGTTGCCGGTCGCTCCATACTTGCGCACATCGAACAGATATTGCCCTGTGGGAGCCATGCAGCTCTTCTCAGCGGCCATGCCAATGGTGGGAACAGAGGCAGCCGCCAAACCAAAGCCACCCAGACGAAGCAGATCGCGACGTACCGAATCTATGTTTTTCATGCGTCCGCCATACTAACAGGTCTGACCACTCATCCGCATCCATCTTCGAAACACTTTCGCCGCACCAAAAATCACGTCGCTGCTATGCTTCCGTCATGTCTCGGGCGCACTGGAGTATTTCTCCTGAAGGTGTATGGGAGACCGATTTGCCCGCTGCAGCCGCTCTTTCTGAGAACGGCCGCACTGGTAACATTTCAGGCGCCGTATAGGATCAGGAGAAATGCGCTACTCTCATCCCCACTCTCTGCGCGCGCATCTGCTGCTCGTCTCCATCGTCTTCGTCTGGGGATCGACCTTTGTTCTCGTCAAAAACGCGCTGGCGGATATTTCTCCCCTGCTCTTCAATCTCATCCGCATGACGCTGGGCTTCCTCTGCCTCGCCATCGTCTATCACCGCCATTTTCGCCGGATGCGCCTCCCCGTAATCGCCGCCGGGGCCATTGTCGGCCTCTGCCTCGCCGCCGGCTATCAGTTCCAGACCGCCGGGTTGCGCCTCACCACCCCCTCAAAATCCGCCTTCATCACCGGGATGGTCGTCGTCATTGTCCCCATGCTTGCCGTCATCCCCGGCCTGCGCCCACCCTCCGCGGCTCTGCCCCGCTGGAACGCCTGGCTCGGGGCCGTCACAGCCTTCATCGGCATCGTTCTGCTGACTGCCCCCGCTGGCCACGCCGTCTCCTTTGCCGCCTTTCGCCAGATGAACCTCGGCGACCTGCTCACCTGCTTCTGCGCCCTCGGATTCGCCTTCCAGGTCATCGCACTCGCGCATTTTTCGCCGCGCTTTCCCTTTGAGCAGCTCGCCATCCTCCAGATCGGCTTCGGCGCGCTCTTCATGGCCATCTCCTTGCCGTTCTTCGAGCACCCTTACGTCCACTGGACGCCCACGGTCCTCGCCGCCCTCGGCATCACAGCCATCCTCGCCACCGCCCTCGCCTTCACCGTGCTCTCCTGGGCGCAGAGCATTCTGCCGGCAACCCACACCGCCCTCATCCTCGCTCTCGAACCCGTTTTCGCTTGGCTCACATCCTTCCTCATCCTCGGCCAGGGGCTCCATGGACGCGCCCTCGCCGGCGCGCTCTTCGTTCTTGCCGGCATTGCCTTGACTGAGATTGTTGCCCCGCCGGTGCAACCTTCACATTCCCAATCCACGTCCATGCAAATGCGTGACTTGTGACGTATTTGCAAATTTCAGCGT
>JAJZJJ010000008.1 GCA_021810175.1 Acidobacteriota bacterium
GGCGAGCGGTCGCTGCGGGATATTTCGCCGACCATGCTGGGGCTGCTGGGGCTGGGACAGCCGCAGCAGATGACGGGTGGAAATTTGCTGGTCCGCAAGCAGTAGCGAAGAGACAGAAGGAAGCAAAAGCGGCTGCCGGGAAGGCGGCCGTTTTTGTTTTTGACTGGGAAAAACGGGGTTGTGGAAGTGGGGGGCTGTGGAAAACCGGAACCGTTTTATGATCAGGGGATATGGCGTTTCCATTGAAGACTTGCGTGATTTGCGGTGAGGAATTTGAGCTGAAGCCGGACAAGCCGGGCTTCGCAAACCGGTGTCCTTCGTGCAGCGAGCCGGAGGAGGACGAGGGGACGAAAGAGGCGGATCTGTTTGAGCACGATCCGGAGGCGCAGGCGGCGCGGCGGCGGGTGATGCGGGACATGCTGTACCGGAACGAGAGCTGAGGCGGCGGGGTTTCGAGGCGTACTCGGCAAACGGGGCGATCGGGGACTTTCTTCCCGGTCGCCCTTTCTTCTTTCCCATAGAAGTTCTATTGGTGTATGGTTGATTCCCATAGAAGTTCTAGCGAGGGAATGTGGTTCGGGCCAAAAAGGAACAGGAGCTGCTGCTGGGGACGCTGGACATGCTGATTCTGCAGACGCTGGTGGTGGGTCCGGCGCATGGGCACACGATTGCGCATGTGATCGAGCACCGGTCGGACGAGGTGCTGCAGATCGAACAGGGGTCGCTGTATCCGGCGCTGCACCGGCTGGAGGATCGCGGGTGGGTTTCGTCGTACTGGGGCGCGAGCGAGAACAACCGGAAGGCGCGTTTTTACAGGCTGACGGCGGCGGGGCGGAGGCAGCTGACGCGGGAGACGAATCGCTGGCAGGAGATGGTGCAGGCGATTGGGCGGGTGATGGGGCCGGCCGAAGAGACGGGGGAATGATCGATGAGCCTGCGTCGCTATTTTCGCCGGAAGGCGTGGGATGAGGAACGGGCGCGGGAGCTGGAAGCGCATCTGGCGCACGAGATGGACGAGAACCGCGAGCGCGGGATGTCGGCGGAAGAGGCGCGGCGGCAGGCGTATGTGCGGCTGGGGAATCCAAGGACGATTCGCGAGGAGATCTGGGAGATGAACAGCGTGGCGTGGGTGGAGAATCTGGGACGGGATGCGCGGTATGCGCTGCGGCAGCTGCGGCGGAGTCCGGGATTTACGGCGATTGCGATTGCGACGCTGGCGCTGGGGATTGGGGCGGCGGCGGCGATGTTCAGCGTGATCGATGCGGTGGTGCTGCAGCCGCTGCCGTATCCGAACGCGAAGCGGATTGTGCGGGTGGATATGACGGCGACGGCGCACTACTCGCAGCCGGCGTCGTGGCCGGAGTATCAGGACATGCGGCGGATGGCGAAGGACTACAGCCAGGTGGTGGGTATCGGGTATGGCGGAGGGGTGACGCTGCGGCACGGCGGGCAGGCGGTGTATCTGCACGCGGTGCAGGGGACGGACAATTTCTTCGATTTGTACGGCGTCCACCCGATTCTGGGGCGGACGTACCGGCCGGGCGAGGACCAGATCGGGAAGAATCATGTGGCGGTGCTGAGCTACGGGGTGTGGCAGCAGTACTTCGGCGGGAAGAAGGACGTGGTGGGGCAGGCGGTGGACCTGAACGGGTCGCCGTTTACGGTGATTGGGGTGATGCCGGCTGGGTTCCGGGTGAACTTCGACACGCCGAACGTGATTTATACGCCGCTGCAGCTTTCGGCGAGCGAGGTGAAGGACCGGGGGAGCCACTGGCTGCCGGTGTACGGGCTGCTGAAGCCGGGCGTGACAGTGGCGGCGGCGACGGCGGACATGAATCATGTGCTGGCGGAGATTGGGAAGCAGTTTCCGGACGAGGACAAGGGGAAAACGGCGACGGCGATTCCGCTAGCGGAGGCACTGCATATGACGCAGCAGGGGACGGACGACCGGACGGAGCTGTGGGTGCTGCTGGCGGCGGTTTTTTCGGTGCTGCTGATTGCGTGCACGAACGTGGCGGGACTGCTGCTGGCGCGGGGGCTGGTGCGGGAGCGGGAGATGGCGGTGCGGTCGGCGCTGGGCGCGGCGCGGAAGCGGCTGGTGGGGCAGATGCTGACGCAGAGCGTGCTGCTGGGGCTGGCTGGCGGCGTGGGCGGACTGGGGCTGGGGTATCTGCTGCTGGTGGCGATGCGGCAGTTTCTGGAGAAGGCATTTGCACGGGGCGGCGAAGTGCATCTGAACGCGACGGCGATGGCGGCGACGATCGCGGTGGCGCTGGCATCGAGCGTGGGCGCGGGGCTACTGCCGGCGTGGCGGACGGCGCGGGTGCAGTCGAGCCACGCGCTGAAGTCGGACGGGCGAGCGGGGGCATCGCGGGGGCAGCATCGGCTGCGGTCTGGATTTGTGGTGGTGCAGGTGGCGCTGTCTCTGGTGCTGCTGGTGTGTTCGGGGCTGCTGCTGCTGGCGCTGAAGTCGATGATGGAGACGAATCTGGGGTTCAATCCGCGGCACCTGCTGACGCTGGAGGTGGATGTTCCGGCGGGCGATTACAAGGGCCTGGATTTTGTGAAGGAGCTGGTGCAGCCGCTGGAGGCGCGGGTGGCGGCGATTCCGGGAGTGACGGCGGTGGGGAGCAACGACATGCTGCCGATTCTGCAGTACGGAGCGAACGGTGACCTGGCGCTGGTGGGTCATGCGCCAGATACGGCGGATCACGGTGGTCGACTGACGGAGATTCGGTTTGTGACGCCGGGATATTTTGCGGCGATGGGTCTGCCGATTCTGAAGGGACGGGACATCGGTGCGCAGGATACGGGGAAGTCGCAGCCGGTGGCGGTGGTGAACGAGGCGTGGGTGAAGGAATTTCTGACGAAAGGCGAGGATCCGCTGGCACAGGCGTTCGATAATGGCTCGGGTTCGCCGCCGACGCGGATTGTGGGAGTGGCGGCGAGCGGGCGGCAGGACATCGTGCGGCAGCCGCTGGCGGAGGCGGATTTTCCGCTGACGCAGATGCCGGTTGGATGGAGAGCATTTGTGCCGTGGTTTTATCTGTTTGTGCGGACGGGCGTGCCGCCGACGAGCATTGTGCCGCAGCTGCGGAAGGCGCTGTACGATGTGGCTCCCAATGTGGCGTTCCGGACGCCGGAGACGATGGACCAGGTGGTTTCCGATGCGCTGGTGACGAGCCGGATGCTGAGCTGGCTGTTCGGGCTGTTCGCGGCGATTGCGGTGGTGCTGACGGCGATCGGGATCTACGGGCTGCTGAGCCAGGAGGTGGCGAGCCGGACGCGGGACATCGGCGTGCGGATGGCGCTGGGCGCTACGCGCGGCGAAGTGGCGCGGTTCGTGCTGACGCGGGCCGGCGTGCTGCTGGGCATTGGGCTGGGTGCGGGCGTGGTGGGGGTGGTGGCGCTGCACCAGGTGCTGCGGTCGGTGCTGACGGTTTGCCTGGAGCAGGATGCGTGGGCGGTGGCGGTGCTGGTGGCGGCTCTGGCGGCGATAGGAGTGCTGGCGGCGCTGGTTCCGGCGCGGCGCGCGATGCAGGTGGAGCCGATGGTGGCGCTGCGGATGGAGTGAGGAGACGGCAGCAGGCAGCAGTTAGCAGGCGGCAGATAGCGGTAAGGCGGTTAGCGCGAGACGGTTAGTGGTTAGCTGTGGACGAGTTCCTGCTCGCGGGTGCGGTGGAGGGCGCGGGTGAGGAGCAGGTCGAGGGCGGCTTTGGCTTCGGTGTACTGCGCTTCGGTGATGGAGCCCTGGGCGCGGTCGGATTCGAGGTGGAAGAGCTCCTCGCGCAGGGCGAGGAGGAACGGGTCAGCGGAACCCTGAGTGGGGGAGCCTGGCTGGGCCGCGGGCTGCGTCGTCTTTGAAGCGGGACGGGGTGAAGTTGGACGGGGCTGAGTTGGGGTGAGTGCCGCCGGAACACGGCCTGGGCGGCTGCGGCGTACGGTGAAGGCGGCGGCGATGACAAAGAGCAGGCAGAGGCCGCTGAGGATCATCCACTTGTTGTGATAGAGGGGGCCGGGGGTGTCGATGGGAGCGCCGAGGCCGCCGCCGGGCGCGCCCTGGGCGGTCTGGTCCTGATTTTGGCCCTGACCCTGGCTTTGGCTTTGATTCTGACCGTTCTGGCCGGGCGTGGGAATTGTGCCGGTTCCGGAGACGGTGAAGTCGATGGGCTTGCCGGGCGCGGGTTTGGCGAGCAGGAAGGTCTGATAGCTCGGATCCTGGTTGATGGCGCGGAATCCGGAGCCGGTGAACTGCATGCTGTTGGGCAGCATGATGGCAAAGTCGGTGGCGGGCAGCGAGGGTGTGGGGTGGAAGGTGAAGCTGCCGGAGGCGCTCCAGGGGAGGGAATAGTCGATTTCGAGCTGCGTCTGGCCGGGACGGAGCGGGTAGATCAGCGACCAGAGGCCGTTTTTGCCGGCACGCATGGGCGTGAGCGGCTCGGTGACGTTGGATGAATCCGTTGCGTAGGCGGCGGTGGGCTGGGCGTTGTGGGGGAGGGATAAGCCGATTCCGGCGGGGGTGAACTGGGTGCGCGCGGGTTGGGAGGCGTTCTGAACGAGAAGGGTTTCGACGATGGTGGCGGTTTGGTTGTTGGCCTCGATGTGGATGACGTCGGCCACGATTTTGAGGGCGGCGCGAGAGGGCGTGACGTCGTAGACGTCGAGGTTGGCAGTGGTGGACCCGGCTTTGACGACGGTGTAGTAGCCGACCTTGGCATGTTCAACGCGGAGCAGATGCATGCCGTTGCCGGAAGCCTGGATGGAGAAGCGGCCATCGGGGCCGGAGGTGGTGCGGGCCAGCTCCTGGAGTCCCTGGTGGGTGCTGAGCAGGGAGACGGTGTCGCCGGCGGCGGGTTTGCCGGTGGTGCGGTCGGTGACGACTCCTGTGAGAGCGGCGGCCAGCAGCGAAGGTGCAAGAGTGCAGGCGGCGAGAGAGACAAAGGTAAAGCGAATGGAATGCTTCATGGCCCCGGTTCCCAGTGGATTGAAGCTAGAGAGTAACGCGGGGAAGGGCCGGGGGAGGCGGGTAGGGATCACAGACACGTGTGACGGCGATCACACGTGTCTGTTCCGGTTGCGGCGGCGGAGGAGGAGCGTTATGGGGCGAAATCCGTGGGGGTGCAGGGATCGTAGCCCAGGGATGAGGGAGAGGCCGGGGTGGGCGGCGTTGGCGGCGTGGCCCACGGCGGATTGCTGAAGTTGAAGAAGTTGAGGAGATTAGGCTGGGCGGCGTCGCGCGCCGTGAGATTGGCGGTGCTGCCGATGAAGCGGTTCTCGACGAACTTGATGACGGCGGTGTGGTCCATGGGGATGTGGGAGACGTAGTGTTTGCGGGTGAAGGGGGAGATGACGATGTTGGGGACGCGGAAGCCGAGCTGGGCGGCGAATCCCTGTTTGGCGGCGGCGTCGGTGGAGGTGGCTCCGGGATCGCTGGAGCGGAGGTCGCAGTGGGTGGTGGGTGTGCCGTTGGGCGGGACGCAGGGGTTGTAGCTGTCCGGATTGACGGCGATGTGGGAGATATCGGGGATGGGGCCGAGGCTGGGGTTGGTGAAGTCGTTGGAGTGACCGGGAACGGGAGGAACGTGGTCGAAGGGACCGCCGCCTTCGTCGTAGGAGAGGAAGAAGACGGAGCTGCCCCAGGAAGAGCTCTGCATGAGGGAATTGACGATGTTGGCGACGGCGGCCTGGCCGGAGAGGATGGATTGTCCGGAGCCGGGGTGCTCGTCGTCGTTGCCGAAGCCGGCCTCGATGAAGGAGAAGCTGGGCAGGGTGCCGTTTTTGAGGTCGGCGAAATAGCCGTATTTGGGGTCGTTGAGCGGTGCTATGTGGTTGGGGTCGATGCAGAAGGAATTGGTGGAATCGCCGACGACGCTGGAGGGCTGAGTGGGGGCCTTGCAGGGAGCGCCGGTGGGGTTCTGGTAGAGGTACTGGACGGAATAGGTGAAGTAGTCGAAGTCGGTGGCGGGGAATTTGGACCCGCTGCAGTTACTTTCACTGAGGCATTCGCTCTGGGTGACGGAGTAGTAGATCTTCCAGGAGACGTTGTGCTGGTCGAGCTCCTGGAAGATGGTGGGGATGTCGAGCTGGGGCAGGTGATCGTCGACGCCGGGATCGAAGACGAGGCCCTGGGTGGTGCCGCCGGTGAAGGTGGCAAGGCGGTTATCGATACTCTTGCTGGAGACCGGCGAGAACCAGCGGTCGGAGAGGGCGAACTGCGAGGCCATGTAGTAGTAGTAGTTGAGGAACGTCTGGTCGTAGTAGCCCATGGCGCGCTGGCCGGTGGAATCGGTGAACTGGCCGGAGCAGGTTCCGGACTGGGCGCAGTTCTTGTCGAAATTTTCAGCGGTATGGACGAAGCCGGCCATGTCGATGGGGCGGGTGGTGGAGAAGCTCCAGGGGCTGACGTCGCCGTAGCTTTCGAGCCAGCTGGAGGTCATGTCGTCGACGCAGGTGCTTTTGAACTTGAAGGGGGAGAAGCTGGTACCTTCGTCGTCGGAGTTGCTGATGGAGTTGAGTTTGGTGGAGATGCCGTCGACTTCGTAATCGGTACCGCTGGCGCCGATGTTCCAGCCATGGGATTTGCGGTAGGGGTTGAGCATGCCGAAGTAGTTGTCGAAGGTGTGGTTCTCCTGAAGCATGAAGATGACGTGCTGAATTTTGTCCTCGGCGGTGGGCGAGACGACGGTGACGGTGGCGGAAGAGGAAGCGTTGCTGCCGCCGCCGGTGGCCTCGGCGGTGTAGGTAGTGGTCTGCGTGGGCGAGACCTGGATGGAGCCGCCGGTTGAGGAAAGGTTCCAGGAACTGCCGCCGCCGGTAATGGTGACCTGGGTGGCGTTGGCGGCATGGACGGTGAGAGTGGAGGAAGTTCCGGAAGGAATGGTGGGCGAGTCGGCGGTCATGGAGACCGTAGGTGGACTTTGCACCTGGACGGTAATGTCGATGGGGGTGGTGGCGGCGCCGCCGCAGTTATCCCATTCCTGAACGACGGTCTGATGCGGGCCGCCGCTGAGCGAAAGCTGAGTATTGATGCTGGAGCCGGAGGTCTTGTAGGCGAGGGTATTGTCCACGTAAATGCCCATGGCGGCGACGCCCTGGGCGCAGGATGGGCTGCCGGCGGTGGCGGTGTACTGGACGGGCGAGGTGACGGTGCTGTTGTTGGCGGGGGAGGAGACACTGACGCCGTTGGGAACGCTGCCGACGGTGATGGGGACGGCGGTGGAGCTGGCGCCGCCGCAGTTATCCCATTCCTGGACGACGGTGTAGTACTGGCCGTTACTGAGGTCGATGTAGGTATTGAGGCTGGCGGAGCTGGTGGTGTAGACAAGCTGATTGCTGACGTAAATGCCCATGGCGGCTACGCCTTTGGAGCAACTGGTGGCGGAAGCGGTGGCGACATAGTGGACGGGCGAAGCGACGTCAGAGCTGGGGGTTGGGCTGGAGACGGTGACGGTGGCCGAAGCTGTGGCAGTGAATGCAAGGCAGAAGAAGATCAGCGTGGGAAGGGAGAGTTTGTTCACGGGGCCTGTGCCTCCAGGGGGTCGTACGAGCAAGGACTTGGATGAGGGCAGGTGATGGTCAGATGTCCGGGAACCGGCATTTTGGGCGGAGCGTAGTTCTGACAACGGAGGAACGGATGGCGGTTGGGGGTGTGGCGGAGATTATGTGTCCGGAGGTGCGGAAGCCGGCGACGGCGGAGCTGCTGGGGATTGCGGCCATTGTGGTGCTGGCGCACCTGCTGACGAATGGGCGGTACGGATTCCATCGGGATGAGCTGCAGTTTCTGAGCGATGCGAAGCATCTGGCGTGGGGATTTGTGGCGTTTCCGCCGCTGACTCCGTTTGTGGAGCGGGTGAGCCTGGAGATTTTTGGGTTGTCGCTGGTGGGGCTGCGTCTGGCCAGTGTGCTGGCGCAGGCGACGGTGCTGGTGGTGACGGGGCTGATGGCGCGGGAGCTGGGCGGCGGACGGCTGGCGCAGGTGACGGCAGCGGTGTGCGTGGCGCTGTCGCCGCTGCCGCTGTTCGAGGGGACGGAGTTTCAGTACACGAGCTTCGACTATTTGTGGTGGGTGCTGATGGCGTACTGCGTGATCCGGCTGCTGCGGACGGAGAATCCGCGATGGTGGCTGGCGGTGGGGACGTTCGCGGGCCTGGGGCTGATGACGAAGTACTCGATGGTGTTCCTGATCGCGGGGATTCTGGGCGGGTTTTTGCTGACGCGGGCGCGGCGGCATCTGCTGAGCCGGTATTTCGCGGGGGCGCTGGCGCTGACGGTGCTGATCTGTCTGCCGAATCTGGTGTGGCAGGCGCAGCACGGGTTTATTTCGTACGCGTTTTTGCGACATATTCATGCGCGGGATGTGGCGGAGGGACGGGCAAAGGGATTTCTGCCGGATCAGTTCAGGATCTGCACGAACCCGTTTACGGCTCCGCTATGGCTGGGCGGGCTGGCGGCGCTGTCGATGAGCCGGCGGTATCGTGCGGTGGCGTGGATGTTCGCGATTCCGGTGGCGATGCTGTGGGCGGCGCAGGGGCGGGGGTATTATCCGGCGGCGGTGTATCCGATGGCGATGGCCATGGGCGCCGTGGCGGGCGAGCGGTGGCTGGCGGGCCTGAGGAGCGGCTGGAGGCGGACGGTGGAGGTGGTGTTCTTCAGCGGGGTGGCGGTGTGCGGGGCATACGCCTGCGCGATTGTGCTGCCGCTGGCGGGGAGCGGTCCGCTGATGCGATTTGCGCTGAACCACAACAGGAATCTGCGGGAAGAGATTGGGTGGCCGGAAATTGTGCGCACGGTGGCTACGATTCGGGATGCGCTGCCGGCGGCGGAGCGGGAGCACGCGGGGATTCTGGTGGGGAACTACGGCGAGCAGGGGGCGATTGAGATGCTGGGTCCGCGGTACCACCTGCCGCCGCCGATCAGCGGGACGAATTCAGCGTGGCTGCGGGGGTATCCGACGCCGCCACCGACGACGCTGATCGTGCTGGGGCTGTCGCAGGGATATGCGAACCGGATGCTGACAGGATGCCGGCTGGCGGCGCGGGTGCAGTTCCCGTATGGGGTGAAGAACGAGGAGAGCCAGGAGCATCCGGATATCTGGCTGTGCGGGGGGCCGCGGCTGCCGTGGCCGGAGTTCTGGAAGGAGTTTCAGAGCTTCGGGTGATGGGGAGCAGCGGGCGGTCAGCCTTCGGGAATGCCGGAGAGGGATGGCTCGGCGTCAAACAGCCAGGCGCCGGGTGCGGTTCGGGAGGCGAGCAGGGGCTGGATTTCCGCCGCGGACATGGGATGGCCGCAGTAATGGCCCTGGAGCTGATCGCATCCCCACTGGCGGAGCAGCTGAGCCTGTTCGCCTGTTTCGACGCCTTCAGCGACGGTGGTGAGACTGAGGTCGCGGGCGAGCTGAAGGATGGAGCGGCAGATGCTGGCAGAGACGGGGACGGTGGCGATGGAGCGGGTGAAGGAGCGGTCGATTTTGAGGACATCGACGGAGAAGCGGCTGAGGTAGCCGAGGCCGGAGTAGCCGGTGCCGAAGTCGTCGATGGCGATGCGGACGCCGAGGGCGCGGAAGGCGTCCAGCAGTTCGCGAGAGACATTTTCGTCCATGAAGATGGATTCGGTGAGTTCGAGCTCAAGCAGTGAAGGATCGAAGCCGGCGCCGGAGAGGGCTTCGGCGACGAGCGAGGATAGGGTGGAATTGCGCAGCTGAACGGCGGAGACGTTGATGGAAACGGGCACGAGGCCGAGTCCCTGTTTGTGCCACGCCTGCATCTGGCGGACAGCTTCGTGGAGAACCCAGGCGCCGATATCGACGATGAGGCCGGTTTCCTCGGCAACGGGAATGAAATCGCCGGGCGGGACGATACCGCGATCGGGATGATTCCAGCGAATGAGAGCCTCGACGGAGTGGAGGCGACCGGAGCGGGAATCGAGGCGGGGCTGATAGACGAGCGAAAACTGGCCGTCGCGGAGGGCGCGGCGGAGGCCGGCGGCGATATCGAGGATCTGGTGTTTGCCGGAGTCCATGGAGGGACGCCAGATTCTCCAGGTGTTTCTGCACTCGCGCTTAGCCGAATACATGGCGAGATCGGCTTTGCGGAGGAGATCCTCGGGATCGCTGGCATCATCGGGAAAGACGGCGAAGCCGGCGCTGGCGGTGACGATCAGTTCGCGGCCTTCGGCACGAAAGGGGCGAGAGATTTTGCGCAGGACCTTATTGGCGAGCTGTTCGACCTGGGTCCGGTCGGAATAGCCGGAGACAAGGACGACGAACTCATCGCCTCCGATGCGCGCGGCGATGCCGGAGCCGCGCACGGCGACTTCAATGCGGTGGGCGACCTGTTTGATGAGGCGATCGCCGAAGAAATGACCAAGGCGCTCGTTGACGAGCTTGAGGTTATCGATATCGAGATAGATGAGGGAAAATTCTGCAATTTTTTTCCGCTCGACGAGCCGGGCGGACTGGCGCAGATGTTCGAGGAAGTGCCGGCGGTTGGGGATTCCGGTGAGGGCGTCGTGGCGAGCCTGCCGACTGAGATTTTCCGCGGCCAGGACGCGGTCGGTGACATCGTTCTGGATGCCGACGATGTGGGTAATTTTGCCGCCTGGATCGAGCACCGGAGAGAGCTGCAGTTCGTTGAGAAAGCTTTGGCCATCCTTGCGGTAATTGCGGATGACGACGCTGGCGGACTGGCCCTGGAAGAGAGCTTTGCGGATGGCCTCGCGGCTGGCGGGTTCGGTTGCGGGGCCCTGGAGAAAGCGGCAGTTTCGACCGAGGATTTCGCTGGAGGGATAGCCGGTGATGCGCTCGAAGGCGGGATTGACGTGGACGAGGGGGAAGTCGCGATCGGGATCGGCGTCGGCGATGGAAATGCCGACGGGAACGGCGGCAATGGCCTGCTGCTGGAGGCGGAGAAGCTCTTCGGATCGGCGACGCCTGGTGACATCGCGGAAAACGCCGGCGATGCCTTCATCGGTGGGATAGGTATGAACCTCGAACCAGCGGTTGAGCGGAGCGGGATAGCAATCCTCGACTGAAGCGCGGACGCGGCCGAGCATGGAGCGCTCAAAGGACGCAGCGAATTTGCTGTTGCGGGCGAAGGGGAAAGCTTCCCACAGGGTCATGCCCAGAAGCTGGCGGTCCTGGCCGAGGATGGCGAAGGCGCGTGCATTGAGATAAGTGAAGCGCCAGGAGCGGTCGAGGATAAAGATACCGTCGGTGGTATTTTCCAGGATCTGATCGATGCGTTCGGTCTGGCGCTGGGCTTGTTCCTCAGCGGCGCGGCGCTGGGTGACATCGAAAACGACGCCGGAGGCGCGGACGGGATTGCCGTGTTCGTCGCAAATGAACCGGGCCCGGGAATGGACCCAGATCCAGCGGCCGTCTGCGCGGCTGATGCGGAATTCGCATTCGTAGGGCTGATGCTCGGATTTGGCGGTTTCAAAGGCGAGGGTGCGCCGCCGGTCGTCTTCAGGGTGGACGCGGGCGGCGAATTCGGCGAAGGAGGGCGGAGTGTTTCGGTCGTCGAAACCGAGAAGGGGATAGCAGGCGGCGCTCCAGGTGAGCTGGCCGGAGAGGAAATCGCGCTCCCAGAAGCCCATGCCGGCGGCTTCCGCGGCGAGGGCGAGGCGCTGCTCGCTGGCGGTGGCGAGTTGCTCGGCGCGGCGGAGGGGAGTGATGTCGGTAACGATGACGATTACGCCGCGGACAGAACCGGAGGAGTCGATGTCGGGCGTATAGGAGACGCGAATTCCGCGTTCCCCGGAGGCATTGTGAACACTGAAGTCGAAATTTCTGGGGGCGCCTCCGAGCGCGGCGCGCAGTTCCGGTTCGACGGCGCGGAGGTAGTCTTCGCCACATAATTCCGGAAGCAAATCGGTGTAATGGCGATTGATGCAGGCACCGCGGGGAATTCCAAAGCGAACCTCGTAGGCGCGGCTCATGCAGCGATACACGCCTGAGGAGTCGATGTAGGCCATGAAAGCGGGAACGACTTCCAGTAGTTCAGGCGGCAGACAAGGGACGGCCTTTAACCAATCTTCCACAGTGCGGGTCGCCTCAATCTGGTTTCAGGAACAGGTTGTACTTTTGTACAGGAAAAATGCCTGGATGCGCATACAACTTTCGCTAATCGGGAAGAACCTGGAAGGCACTGTGCCAGGCGTATTGCGATGGCGGCGAGGAAACCCCGAGAAGTCATGGACCTACCGGAAAATTACTGGCGAAGGCGTGCGAGGCGGCCGGCGAGAAGCTCGCTGAGGGCTTCCTGGAGGTCGGAGTCGAGTTTGCGGCCGTCGGAGGTGAGGTAGAAGACATCGATGGCGGAATCGCCTTCGGTATCGATGAGGGCGACTTCGATGTTGCAGTTGCAGGCGGTGAAGGCGAGGGCGATTTCGCGGAGCAGGCCGGGGGTGTCCTGGGTGACGATCTGGAGCAGGGTGCTGTGCGAGGAGGCGGCGTTGTCGAAGTCGATGCGGGTATCGATGTGGACGCGCGGGCGGGGCGGCTTGTGGCTGCGGGAGCTGAGCAGCTCGTCCACGGAGACGCGGCGGGAGAGCGTGTCGCGCAGGCTGGAGAGGAAGCGGGAGACTTCAGAGTGGTTGAGCTCGAGGGTGCGGTAGGAGTCGGTGAACTGGAAGGTGTCAACGACGAGGCCGCCGGCATTGGAGAAGGCGTCGGCTTTGACGATGTTCATGCCCCAGGCGGAGAGGACGCCGGCGACATCGGCGAAGAGGCGGGGGCGGTCGAAGGTGACGACGGTGATCTGATTGAGCTGGCGGACGGTGCGGAAGATGAGCTGGACAGGCTCTTCGGAGAGGGCCTGCGACATGCGGAAGTGGGCGGCGATCTGTTCCGGTGCGCGGGTGGAGAGGTAGCGCTGGGGAAAGCCTTCGAGGAATCCGCGGAGGCTTTCAAGGGAGGCGGAGGCGGTTGGCTCTGAGCCGGTCTGGAGCAGGGCGAGGATGCGGCTGAGGAGCGCGGGATCGGCGGAGGCGTGGTAACGGGTTTCGTCGACGCTGCGGTCGAGGAAGTTGGAGGCGCTCATGTAGAGCTGCCAGAGGCTCTCGGCCTTCCACGGGGTGAGGGCTTCCGGGGAGACGGCGCGGATATCCGCGTAGGTCATCACGGTGAGCATCTTGAGCTGGGGCTGGGTGGCGATTTTTTCAGCGAAGGCGCGAATGGTTTCGGCGTCGAAGATGTCGCGGCGCATGGCCTTGGACATTTCGAGGTGGTTGCGGATGACGCGGCGGACGGTTTCGCGCTCTTCAGGGTCGAGCTCAAGGCGGGAGAAGAGGCTTTCGCAGAGCTCGACGCTGGCGATGGCATGGCTGCCGTTGCGGCGGGCCTTGCCGGTGTCGTGCATGAGGAGGGCGAGCAGGAAGAGGTCGAGGCGGTCGATTTCCGGGAGCAGGGTGGCGAGGCGTTTTTCCCAGTCGTACTGCGGCTGGCGGAGCTTGTGGACATTGTCGATGACGTGGAAGGTGTGTTCGTCGACCGTGTAGCGGTGCCAGGTGTCGCGAATGACGAGGGACTCGATGCCGTGGAATTCGGGAATGAGCAACTCAAGGATGCCGAGAGCGTGCATGGTGCGCAGGGCATGGGCGGCCCAGGGGCCGAGGAGGACTTCGCGGAGGTTGTTCCAGAGGAAGGGGCCTTCGGGCATCTGGACAGCGAGGATGGGGAGGGCCTCGGAGATGCGATCCTCAGCGACGAAGCTGAGGCGATAGCCATGCCTGGCCATGAGGGCAAAGATGAGGAGGATGCTGTCGGCGTCGCTGACGGAGCCGTCGGCGGCGAGGTCGAGGCGTCCGTCTTCCAGGAAGAAATCGGTGCCGGCGATGGGGGAGCGTTTGCGGCGGAACTGCTTGTAGAAGGAGCGGCGTGGCGGGGGAACTGCGTCGAGGAGGAGCGAGGCGCGGCGATAGACGGTGCGGGCCTGGCGGTACCAGGTGCGCATCCAGAAGGCGGGATCGGAGGTGCCGCGGGTTTCGAGGCCGATGGAGAGGGCGGCGGCTTCGTCCTGGGCGTGCCAGTCGAGGGTGTTGTCATCGTGGCCGGAGCGGTAGTGGAGGAAGCAGCGGACGGCGGAGAGGAAATCGTAGGCGGACTCGAGATCGGAGTGGGTGCCGTAGAAGTCGTCGGCGGCGTCGGAGGGCCAGGATTTGGAGGCGTGGACGGTGTTCAGCAGGGTGAGCCAGAGGGTGAGGTGGTAGTCGCGGAGGCCGCCGGGACATTCCTTGACGTTGGGCTCGACGTGAAAGATGGTGTTGCCGTATTTGGCGTGGCGGGCGCGCGCCATTTCGGCGAGGTTCTGGACGATGGTGTCCCACTCGCGGAGGACGACGGAGGGCAGGACGTCGCGCTCGAATTTGTTGGCCAGGTCATGGGAGCCGGTGAGGAAGCGGCGGTCGAGGAGGGAGACGGTGAACTCGAGGTTGTCGGGGTGGACGCGCTCGCATTCCTTCAGGGTGCGGGTGGCGGGGCTGGCGCGGAGGCCGATATCCCACATGGCCTGGGTGCAGGCGCGGATGCGGTCGCGCCAGGCGGGCTCGGTTTTCTCGCTGGAACAGAGGAAGAGGATGTCGATGTCGGAGCAGGGGAAGAGCTCGCGGCGGCCGAATCCGCCGGTGGCGACGAGGGCGATCTCGTTGCTGTGGTCGTCGCCGGCGATCTCGGCCCACAGCTCGCAGAGGAGGCTGCCGACGATCTGGGCGCGGCGGCGGATGACGGCGGATCCGTCGCCGGTGCGGTCGAAGGTATGGCGGAGCAGGGTGGAGTCTTCCCGATAACGGGTGCGGAAGCGCTCGATCGTGGAAGGCTCAGGTATCATGCCGGTTCAGTAAAAGACTCGGGGTCCGATTACACTGCTCCGTCTTCGTCGTCCGAGGCGGCGAAGCGGGAATTCTCCGGCAGGACCGGAGGGAGCTAGAGCGCCGAGGGGCCGCGCTCGTCGTTACGGATGCGAATGGCGTCGTCGATCTTCGAGATGAAGATTTTGCCATCGCCGATTTTGCCGGTGCGAGCGGACGAGAGGATGGCCTGGACAGCTTTTTCGGCCAGTTCGTCGCGGACGACCATCTCCAGCTTGATTTTGGGGAGGAGGTCGACGGTGTATTCGCGGCCGCGGTAGAACTCGGTGTGGCCCTTCTGGCGGCCGTGGCCGCGGGCTTCGAGGATGGTCATGCCCTCGATGCCAGCTTCGAGGAGGGCGTCTTTGACGGCGTCGAGTTTAGAGGGCTGAATGACGGCTTCAATTTTTTGCATAATGCGAGGTATCCCGGCTAGTCAGAGTAACAGGTTGGGCATCAGGAAGCGAAGTCGTAACCTTCTTCGCCGTGCTGGGTGATGTCGAGGCCCTCGATTTCGTGTTCGCGGGGAACGCGGAGACCGATGACGAGGTCGACGAATTTGAGCAGGACGAGGGTGCCGACGATGGAGATGCCCCAGGCGATGGCGACCCCGGCGAGCTGATTGAGAATTTGATGCCAGTTGCCATCGACGGCGCCGGTGGGTTTGCCGGGACCGAAGATGGGGTTGATGGCGCTGGAGGCGAAGAAGCCGGTGAGAATGGCGCCGATGGTGCCGCCGGCGCCGTGGACTCCGAAGGCGTCGAGGGAATCGTCGTAGCCGAAGAGGACTTTGACGACGGTGACCATGAGGTAGCAGAAGACGCCGGCGATGGCTCCGATTACGAGCGCGGACATGGGGGAGACGAAGCCGGAGGCGGGGGTGATGGCGACGAGTCCGGCGACGGCTCCGGAGATGGCGCCGAGGGCGCTGGGCTTGCCGTTGCGAAGCCACTCGGCGAGGCTCCAGGTGATGCCGGCGGCGGCAGTGGCGAACTGGGTATTGACGAAGGCGCTGGTGGCGAGGCCGTTGGCGGCGCCGGCGGATCCGGCGTTGAAGCCGAACCAGCCGACCCAGAGCAGGCAGGCGCCGATGAAGCTGAGGACGACCGAGTGCGGCGGGGCGGGCTCGTGGGGATAGCCGACGCGCTTGCCGAGGTAGAGGGCGCAGACGAGGGCGGAGACGCCGGAGGTGATGTGGACGACGGTGCCGCCGGCGAAGTCGAGGCAGGGGATGCCGCCGTTGGCGGCGGCGTTGAGGAATCCGCCCTGACCCCAGACCATGTGAGCCATGGGCGAGTAGACGATGATCGACCAGAGGGTGAGGAACAGGCACATGGCGCTGAACTTCATGCGTTCGGCGAAGGCTCCGCAGATGAGCGCGGGGGTGATGATCGCGAACATGAGCTGGTAGATCATGTAGGTCTGGGCGGGAATGGTGGCGCTGTAGCTGGGGTCGGGGACGAGGCCGACGTGGCGGAGGAAGGCGAAGTGGAATCCGCCGATGAAGGCATTGCCGGGGCCGAAGGCGAGGCTGTAAGTGAAGAGCGCCCAGAGCACGGTGACGATGCACATCATCATGAAGCACTGCATAAGGACCGAGAGGACGTTCTTGCGCCGGACGAGGCCGCCGTAGAAGAGAGCCAGTCCGGGGCCGGTCATCATGAGGACGAGGGCGGAGCTGGTGAGCATCCAGGCGTTGTCACCCTCGGAGATGGGGTGAGCGGCGGGCGACTGGGCAAGTGCGGCGGACGCACTGGAGAGCAGCAATACAGGCAAAATCAATCGGCGAAAACGCATAACACTTCCGGAGAGGAGGAGTGACGGCAGGGAAATCCGCAGACGAACCGGTGGAGTGCGTCTGAAGGAGGCTGCGAATAGCTGTTTGGATTTACTTTTACATACTTTTCGCGGATGGAGAACAGGGAAAGGCAGGGATGGCGCCGGCGGGAACGGAGAGGACGCGATTGGGGGCCGGCATATCCCGGGTGGGAGCGTGGAAGGAGGCATGTTCGAGAACGCTCCGAAGGGCGAGGCAGGTGAAGATGGCGCGGACAGCAGGTATAGTGAAAGCATGAGCGAATTGCGTGATCGGCGTTTGTTTGGGTCGCTGGAGAGCAGTGCGAAGAACCGGCAAAAGGTGCTGGAGGCGAGCTACGGATACGAGCAGCCGGAAGGCGTTTTTCTGACGACCGTGGATTCGGCGATCAACTGGGTGCGGAAGAGCTCGATCTGGCCGATGACGTTCGGGCTGGCGTGCTGCGCGATCGAGATGATGTCGATGGGCGCGTCGCGATTCGATGTGGCGCGGTTCGGCGCGGAAGTGTTCCGGCCGTCGCCGCGGCAGGCCGATCTGATGGTGATTGCGGGGCGGGTGTCATGGAAGATGGCGCCTGTGATCCGGCGGCTGTACGACCAGATGCCGGAGCCGAAGTGGGTCATCTCGATGGGCGCGTGCGCGACCTCGGGCGGCGTGTTCAATAACTACGCGCTGGTGCAGGGGGTGAATCAGGTGATTCCCGTGGATATCTATGTCCCCGGCTGCCCTCCGCGGCCGGAGCAGCTGATTTATGCCATTACCCTGCTGCAGGAGAAGATCCAGCATGAGCGGGGCAGTCTGAAGCGCGTTTTGAATCTCCAGTAATCGGACTTGTTCGAGC
>JAJZJJ010000606.1 GCA_021810175.1 Acidobacteriota bacterium
TCAGATCAGAAGGTGAACTTCGAGATCACCTGCTGCAGTTGCGCAGCCATCCGGCTCAGCTCCTGCGAGGCCTTCTGGGTGTCGTTCGCGCCCTGGGTCGTATCCTTGGCCGCCAACGCCACGCCGCCGATGTTCTTGGCGATGTCGTTCACCCCTTTGGCTGCCTCGGTCACACTGCGACCGATCTCGTTGGTGGTCACCGTCTGTTCTTCCACGGCCGAGGCGATGCTGTTGGAGAAGTCGTTGATCTGGTTAATGATCTCGCCGATCTCCTCGATCGCCTTCACGGCTCCCGCGGTATCGCCTTGGATGGTCTCGATCTTCTGCCCGATCTCCTCGGTCGCCTTGGCGGTCTGCTTGGCCAGCTCCTTCACCTCATTGGCCACCACGGCGAATCCTTTGCCCGCTTCGCCGGCTCGCGCCGCTTCGATGGTCGCGTTCAGCGCCAGCAGATTCGTCTGCTGCGCAATCGAGGTAATCACCTTGATCACGCTGCCGATCTCCCGGCTGGACTCGCCCAGCTTGGCCATGGTCTCGTTGGTCGAATGGGTTACGCTCACCGCATTCTTGGCCACCTTGGCTGACTCCTGCGCGCTCTTGGCAATCTCCCGGATGGAAGCCTGCATCTCCTCGGCGGCGGAGGCCACCGAGGTCACGCTTCTGGATACCTGCTCGGAGGCTGCGGAGACCACGTTGGCCTGGGTCGCCGTCTCTTCGGCATTGCCGGCCATCTGCTGGCTCACCGCCGTCAGCTCCTCGCTGGAGGATGCCAGCGCCGTGGCGTTCTGCGAGGTCACCTTCAGCGGCTCAACAATGGTCTCCAGCGTCTGGTTGATGCCTTCCACGATTTTGCGGTAGTCGCCCAGATGCCTGCCGGCGTCGGCGCGTGTGCCCAGTTTCCCTTCGGTCGCCGCCTTGACCAGCGAGTCAGTGTCAGAAGTAAGCGCATGAATGTTGGCCTTGAGAAGGACCAGCCATTCATGAATCTGATCCTGATCGGAAACCTTCTCGATCGTAGCCGACATGTCTCCGTTGGCGATCTTTGTGACATAGGCGATGAGATCGGTAAGCCAGGAATGAACGCCGTTCACGGCATTCTTCATCTGTTCGTGGTCGCCCTTGCAGGCAATCTCCACCCTTTCGCGCAGATTGCCGCCGCGGATGAGGCGAAGAACGCGGTTCCCTTCGCCGATGGGCAAGAGGATGGCGTCCAGCATCTCATTGACGCCCTCTACGATCTTGCGGTACTCACCTTGATGCCTGCTCGCGTCGGCGCGTGTGCTCAGCTTGCCGTCCGTCGCCGCCTGGGCCAACATCATGGTGTCGCTGATCATCGCCTGGATCGCCTTCTTCTCCGGCGTTATATCGGTGGCGTACTTGATCACTTTGAAGGGCTTGCCGTTCAGGTCCAGAATGGGGTTGTAGGACGCCTGAATCCAGACCTCTCTGCCGCCCTTGCCGAGACGCTTGTACTCGGCCGCCTGGAATTCGCCGCGGTTCAGCTTGACCCAGAACTCCTTGTACTCCTGGCTCTGCCGATAGGCTTCGTCCACAAACAAGCTGTGATGCCGGCCTTTGATCTCCTCCAGCGTGTAGCCCAATGCGTTGAGAAAGTTGTCGTTCGCGTTGAGAATCATGCCGTCCATGTCGAACTCGATCACCGCTTGCGATCTGCGGATGGCGGCAACTTGACCGGCATAATCAGCAATCTGCTCCGGGCTGATCGTCGTAGCGACAGCCTCGGATCTCTTCCGCTCCCTGGAGGCGCGTGGGTTCTTGCGCGGATGGCCTCCGTCCCCTGCCTTGGAAGCTGGCTGCTCATACTCCCCGTAATCCAGAACCGCTGCGCTGTTGGACGAACCGTGACCGGAGCCCATGCGCCGGCCGTTATTTTTCTGTCTTGCCATCTCTTCTCTCCTTCTGTCTCCTGGCTTGGGTCGCTCCGCCGTTGCCGTCGGCAAACTCTTGCTTCTTGAAGCCCTGCGCAGACGCACAACACTCCGCATCCCGGCAGCAAGGAACCCATCGGCAGGGTTCGCGCTCTGGCCGGGCAGCTTGTTCTGGTCCTATATCGAAGGCAGGTTCGAGCAGGGGTTGAGGGGCTCAGCCGGATCAAAGGGCCAAATTTGAATTCAACTTACCGTCGCGAGTCACCTCCACTTCCAGGTGAAGGCAAACTTCCGCAGGAGCACAGCCTGCATGTGGCTCGTAAGCTGGATCTCTTTGAGCGGCCTACTCGATTGGGGTGGTCAGCTTGCGAAGGGGAGATTTGTACTGTCTTGCAGTTCTTTTGAGCTGGCGCGACCGGCTGCGGACATCTTACGAATGCTCTGGGTCCATCTTGTGTAAAGCTCCCCTCCGTTTGAAGTCACCGCGCATGACGCTGTGGGCATTCGGTTAATCGGCAGAAACGGCCAAAAATCCAGACCCGCGCGGCGGAGCTGCAGCCGGGGCCGGCAAAGCCGGTGGTTGGGACGGGCCGGAGATCTCCGGCGCACGGCAACGGGCGGTCAGATTGCCGCAGGCGAACTCACGCGCCAGGCGAACTGCGGCGGCGGCAGAGGCACGAGTTCACGCTATGTCACGTCTCGCAAACCCAGATATTGTCTGGGCGTTCCGGCCTCGATCGGGAGCCTTAGCGGCAGGTGGAAAGGGCGAAATCGCAGCCCGGGTGTTCACACGGCGCGCCGCCGCCGCGCAGGTTTGCCATCCGCGGAGGGCGCCGGTTTTGCTTTCGCGGATTTCTTCTGGGGCTTGGGAGAAGATGGATTTTTTTGGCGCTCCATGGAAAGCATCTTTTCCCTGGCGTCCTGCCGGCGCTTCCGCTGCGCCTCGGCAAAGCGCTTCCTGGCTGCCGCTGTGAGCCCCTTGCGCTGCGAGGCGGCTGGTTTGGCGACGGCGGCCGGTGCTTGGCGAGGTGAGCTCTTTGCTGCCGCGCTAGCCGCCGCCTTCTTCGGCTTGCTTGCGGCAGACTCTTTGCTTTTGGTTGCGCCGATCTTTTTGCTCT
>JAJZJJ010000607.1 GCA_021810175.1 Acidobacteriota bacterium
TTCGGCCGCGCCGTATTTGAAGGTCATGTCCTGCAGCTCGCACTCGCCGCCCGCATCGCACACCGGACAGTCCAGCGGATGGTTCCCCAGCAGGAGTTCGATCGTTGCCTTACGCGCCTGCGCGATTTCCGGACTCTCGGTCGTTACGACCATGCCTTCCGCCACTGGCGTCGTGCACGCGGTCTGCAGCTTGGGAACCTTCTCCAGCCGCACCACGCACATCCGGCATGCAGCCTGCAGCGAGAGACCCGGGTAATAACAGAAGGCCGGAATCTCGATCCCATGCGCCCGGCAGGCTTCGATCAGCAGCGTGCCGGCCGGAGCGGTAAGCTTCTTGCCATCGACGGTGAATGTAACGTCAGCCATGTATTCCTTCAGACCAGCGCAACGCGCTCTTCGCGAGCGTGGTGATAGGGGCAGCCTCTGCCCTCCAGGTGATCTTCAAACTCCTTGCGGAATTTCTTCACGAAGCCGATCGTCGGCATAGCGGCGGCATCGCCCAGCGGGCAGAATGTCCGCCCCAGCATATTCTCCGCAAGATATCGGATGTTATCGATGTCCTTATCCACAGCGCCGCCCGCGTGCAGGCGCGTCAGCGACTTCTTCAGCCAGTCGGTTCCTTCGCGGCACGGAATGCACCAGCCGCAGCTCTCATGCTGATAGAACTTCATCGTGCGCAGGGCAAACTCCACCATGCACACCGTCTCGTCCAGCACCACCACTCCACCGGAGCCCAGCATTGATCCCGCCTTGCCCACCTGGTCGAAGTCCATGCCGATATCGATCTCTTCCGGGAGAAGCACCGGCGTCGAGGAGCCTCCGGGAACAACCGCCTTGAGTTTCCTGCCCCCGGGGATTCCCCCGCCAACCTCGTAAATCATCTTTTTCAGGTTGTAGCCCATCGGGAGTTCGTACACACCAGGCCGGTTCAGATGCCCGCTCAGACAAAACAGCCGGGTGCCGCCATTTCGCTCCGTGCCGATCTTTGCATATTCGGCCGCGCCGATCCGCAGAATGTGCGGAACCGTCGCGATCGTCTCCGCGTTGTTGATGATCGTGGGCCCGCCGTACAGTCCCACCACCGCCGGAAACGGCGGGCGGATGCGTGGCACCCCGCGCTTTCCTTCCAGCGATTCCATCAGCGCGGATTCTTCGCCGACCTCGTATGCTCCGGCCCCGGTCTGCGTCACAATATCGAAATCAATCCCGCTGCCGAAGATATTCTTGCCCAGGAAACCCTTCGCATAGGCCTCCTCCACCGCGCGTTCCATAATCTTCAGCAGATACCGGTACTCGCCGCGCAGATAGATGAAACCCATCTTGGCCTGAATCGCCAGCCCGGCAATAATCACGCCCTCGATGACGGAATGCGGGTCGTGCTCAAAGATCAGGCGGTCCTTGCAGGTGCCCGGCTCCGACTCGTCCCCGTTCACCAGAACGTACTTCGGTTTGGCCGACTGCTTCGGCACAAACGACCACTTCAGCCCGGTCGGAAATCCGGCGCCTCCGCGGCCGCGCAGATTGGACGCCTTCACTTCGTTGATGATTGCGTCCGGCCCCATGGCGAGGGCCTTACGGGCCGATTCGTAACCCTCCAGCTCGATGTAGCGGTCGATGGAAGTCGCGCCCTTGCCGAACCGGTACGAAATCAGGGGAACACAATCCGGATGTGTTGTCAGCGTCGCCATTACTTACCCGCCTTTGCCCGGTAATCCGCCAGAACCTTGTCGATGGACTCCGCCGTCAGGTTCTCATGGAAGTCGTAATTGACCTGAGCCGCCGGCGCCCACGAACAGGCGCCGATGCACTCCACCTCTTCCAGGGAAAACATCCCGTCCGGCGTGACTCCCTTATTAGGAATCCCCAGCGTCTCCTTGCAGTGCTCCAGAATCTCGTTTCCGCCCCGCAGCATGCAGCAGATATTCGTGCACACCTGAACGTGATACTTCCCTGCGGGCTTCGTGCGAAGCAGCGAGTAATAGCTGACCACGTTGCGCACGTCCAGCTCGGAAATGCCAATCCGCTCCGCTACTTCGGCAACGACTGCATCCGTGAGATACCCCACTTCGTCCTGCGCATACAGCAGCATGGGGACCAGAGCCGAACGCTTTACCGGATACAGGGTGACCAGCCGATCAAAGCGAGCAGCAAGCTCCGGCGAAAAAATGGTGTTGGTTTGCATGCCTATCAGAGCCCCCTCGCGGATTTCGCCGCAGCCAGCAAAGCAGCGGCCAGATCGATGGCCGCATGATCGAGGTCCAGAGTCTTTTCGCCGAACGAAATGCGCCCCTCAGGCAATAGCCGGAAGCAGCCGTTCTCCGCGATATCCCCGCCTCCGGCCAGCGACCATACTCCTTCTCCGGACGCAGGGTCGATCCGCAGATTCAGCCGGGCCGCGCCCATCGCTACCGTCACTGCGCTCTCCGCCTCTTGCACCAGGGCCTCCTCGCGGATTTGCCCCGCCGAAATACCGGAATACGAGCGCACCATGGCGACGAATGAAATCCAAAGCTCGCCGGCCAGAGTCGATTCCGGACTCATCACGCTCATCGATCGATCTCTCCCAGCACAATATCGATCGACCCAATCACCGCAACCACATCCGCAATCAGACGCCCCGCGCACATCGTTTCCAGCGCCTGCAGCGTGGCAAAGGAAGGATTCCTCATGTGCACTCGATAGGGTTTCGCGGTGCCGTCGCTGACGGCGTAGTACCCCATCTCGCCCCGTGGCGATTCCACCGCCTGATAGACTTCGCCCGCCGGAACCTGAAAGCCTTCCGTCACAATCTTAAAGTGATGGATGAGGGCTTCCATCTGCGTCTTCATCTTCTCGCGATCAGGCAGAACGATCTTCGGAGCATCCGCCTTCACCTCGCCCTCCGGCATTCCATCCAGAGCCTGCTGGCAGATCTTCACCGACTCGCGCATCTCCTGCAGCCGCACGCGATATCGCGCCCACACATCCCCATCGGTCGAGGTCGGAACAGATC
>JAJZJJ010000608.1 GCA_021810175.1 Acidobacteriota bacterium
ATCGAATGCGGCTTTGCCGAGCGCATCGGCGACGCTCCCGTCGCTCCGGCGCCCACTGCCGCGAGCCATGGCCCCGTAGTCGAGGAAGAACAGCCGGTAGGCTGACCTGTCTCCGGCCCCAACGAAAAAGGACCCGCCGAGGCGGGTCCTTTTTGCTTCCTGCTGCCGATTACGGCAGGTAGTAACGCATCGATGTCAGGAATTCGTTATCCGGAGCATTGGCGCCACCGCCCGGATTGGTCATGCCGCCTGCACCGGACCAAATGTTGCGGTCGAAGTGGCTGTACTGGAGCCCGTAGCGGAACATGCCTTTCGGCCCCTTGTAGAAGTTGTACCAGTAGCCCGCGGTGGCTTCCTGAACGTCCTTGGTGTTCCCGCCGCAGGGTCCCGTTCCGCCGGGTGCGAATGCGCCGCCCGGAACCGCCTCCGTGTTGCAGCCGGACATGTCGGTTGTGTAGAGACCGTACCCGTAGGTGCCGCCGTCCTGAATGTCACGGCCGACATAGTCGCCGCCGTAGTTCAGATAGATGTACCACTTGGGCGTCGGGAACAGCTCCAGGGTGCTGAGAGCGGAGAATCCATGCAGCGGCTTGATGTTGCCGGCTTTGTCGAAGGTGATATCCGCAATGGTCGAGGAACCATAGCGTCCGATGCCTTCTCCGTAAAGACCCTTCAGGCCGATGCTGACCTTCTTGTGGAAGAGCGGACCGCGGACGCTGGCCCCGATTCCGCCCCCGGTAACGGTGTCGTTATAAGCGCCCACGGAGGACTTCGCCGCCGCATTCGGGTAAACGCGGTTGTAGAAGAACCGGCCGATGCCGAACAGTTCCCAGTGCCCCCAGCCCGGCTCCCACGCCAGCTTGGCAATCACATCGGGAGCGCGGTTGTAGGAGTAGTTCGCGGTCGGATTGTAAAGACCGCCGCCAGCACCGGTCTGACCCAGAGTTTCATCCGGAGGATTGCTGCCGGCGGGCAGCGCCTGAGCGTTTTCAATCGACGCACCCAGCCAGAGCTTATTATTGACGTCTTTGGTCACGCGGAAACCATACTGCCGCGCCCACACAAAGCCGGCTTCGTACTGCGGGTCGATGACACCGGGAAGAATCTCCGTCCCGTTGTCCAGTCCGTGCGTCGTTTCCGTCGCCAGAGACCACATCTGGCCGCCGCTGACCGTCCAGCCATTGGCAAAAGCGGCGCGCGCCCACAGCTGACGCTGGCGGAGCACATAGCTGTTGGACTGGTTGTTATTGGAGGTGATGCCCGTGCCCAGAAAGTCCATCTCGTAATACGCGGTCATATCCACGCCGCTGAGCTTGCCGTCGGCCTTCAGCGCGAGCCGCGACTGACGCCCCGATCCCTTGAACTCGCTCATGTGCCCCGCGGCGGAATTGGCCAGCGGAATGGCGCTGAAGGGCGTGTTGATTCCGCCACCTGTCGCTGCGCTCCGCCAGACTGTCGCAGCTTCGATAAAGCTCCCGGCCGGCGAGATGGTGATGCCCTTGTAATAGATAGCGCCCGGATGCGTCGATGGATCCTTCTTTGCGGACGATCCGCTTTTTGCCGGATCCTTGTGAATCTTCCCGCTGGCGGTGGTCTGTGCCGAGCCTGTCGCTACGGCCATCCCCAGCGCAATCGATACGAGCACCTGGTACCGGTTGATCATTCAGCCTCTCCAAAATGTAGTAAACGCAATGGTCGAAAGAGCGGGGAAGACAGCGAGACATACCCCGGCACGTGGGTCAGAGATTCCCTCGCGACTGATTACCCTGCGTGGGAATTCCCAGGTCCGATGCTCTCAGGCGTTTGTGAATATATGGAGAATGAGCCGTGAATCTCCTGGTAAATCCCTGACGTCTCTCTTACAGCGCTGTCAGGATACGGCGCAGACTACGGGGTTCCGGCAGCGGCGGACAAACGCTGGTTCTTATCCGCTGCGATCAGATTGGCCATCAGCCGATAGGCTCCGGGCACAGCCTCGGGAAGCTGCCGGTACACCGCGTAGGCCATATAGATCCACGTACCCTTGCCGTAGCGCGCGTAAATCAGTCCGCCGAGCTGAGGCTTCTGTCCGGGGTCGTGGGTTTCCGTCAGAGCCGTGTATTGCGAAGACCAGGAGCGCAGGAACGAGTGCCCACGCTCTTCCACCCATCCATTGAAGTCGGCAGGCGTGATGCGGTTGGGCCAGCTGAGCAGCGGATCGTTCGGCTTCAGGATTCTGACCGGCTGGCTTTCCACCACCACCGATGCCGAGTTGTACGGCAAATCCAGCGGATAGGGGGCGGGGAATGGCGTTCTCTGGTACTGCACGATCACCGTTCCGCCGTTCTTTACATAGTTCAGCAGCCGCGGTGTCTCCGCCGCCAGATTCGGCCGCGCGGAATAGGTCCGAATGCCCAGGATGACCGCGTCATACTGCGACAGATTGCCATTGGCGACTTCCGCGGGCGTCAGCAAATGCGGGCGAATGCCGATCTGCGCCAGCTCCGATGGCACATTGTCGCCCGTGCCCATGATGTAACCGACCTTCAGCCCCGCCGGCACTTTCACATCCACGCCCCGCAGACGATAGGTCGCCGGCCGATACAGATAATAAGGCCGCAGCCCCGGATAACCCGCGGTGATGAATCCCTGCCTGAACTGCTTTTGCCCCATCTGCGCCACAGCGCGGATTTCATAGCTCTTCGCGGCCAGTGAACTCGGCCGAAGGGTAAATGTCTCCTTCTGCCGGCTCTCGGGCTTCAGATGGAATGCGATTTGCGCCGGACTCGATGTCCAGCCCGCGGGCAGCTCCAGACGCAGCGTTCCGCTTGCATCCTTCCACTGCGGATTCTTCACGGTCACCGGCAAGACCATCGACTTCTTCCCCAGTGGCACAACGCCCGCGCGGCCAGCGAGGTTCACGGAAAGCTGCGGAACCACTGCCAGCGGCTGATAGACGCCGCCCACTCCGTGGACCCAGTGCACCGTCTGCACCACCTGTCCCACGCGA
>JAJZJJ010000609.1 GCA_021810175.1 Acidobacteriota bacterium
GATCCATAAGCGGACGCTGAACGCCCTGCGGAAGCAGATCGAGCCGGTGAACCCGGCGGCGTACCTGCGGTTCCTCATTGACTGGCAGCACGTTGGTGAGCGGCGGCAGTTGACCGGCGAAGACGGCCTGCTGGAGGCGCTGCGCGGACTGGAGGGGTTCGAGGCTCCGGCGGCGGAGTGGGAGCGGAGTCTTCTGCCGCAACGGGTGGCCGGGTACGATCCGCGCTGGCTCGACGCGCTGTGCCTGACGGGCGCGGTGGGATGGGGACGAATCTCGCCGCATCCGGCCTTTGCCGAGCCGGACGGACGCGGTCCGCGCAGAGTGGTCCCGACCAGCATGGCTCCGGTGACGTTCTTTGTCCGCGAAGAGGCGCTGTGGATGGATCTGTGCCTGGAACGGCGACAGATTGAAGAGGCGCGGCTGACCGCCGGTCTGAGCGAGGTGGCTAACCGGACGCGGGCTCTGCTGGCATCGCGGGGAGCGATGTTTGCCAGCGATCTGGTTCGCGCTCTGGGAGTTACACCTGCCGAGGCGCAGCGCGCGCTGTGGGAGCTGGTAGCCGCGGGCCTGGTGACGGCGGATGGCTTTGACAGCCTGCGGGCACTGATCGATCCGCGGAGGAAAGGCGCCGGCAGAAACGGCAGAAATGCAGTCGGCCGATGGGGCCTGCTGCAGGAGCCGGATGCCCCGGCTTCGGCGCTGGCCCTGACCATGCCACGCCCCTCTGGCGAGGAGGCCGCGCGGGCCGCGGGCGCCGCAGCGGCCCGGCGCGATGCGCAGGTGGAGTCCGCGTGCCGGGTGCTGCTGCGGCGCTATGGAGTGGTGTTCCGCGACGTGCTGGCGCGGGAGACAACGGCTCCGCCGTGGCGCGAGCTGGCGCCCATGTTCCGGCGGATGGAGGCGCGGGGCGTGGTGCGGGGCGGGCGATTCGTGGCCGGTTTCGGCGGTGAGCAGTTTGCGCTGCCGGAAGCCGCCGACGCCCTGCGCGCCGGACGCGGGCGCACACTGGAAGGCATGGCTCCGCTGACCATGGCGGCAACCGACCCGCTGAACCTGGTCGGCGTGGTCATTCCCGGCGAGCGGGCAACGGCCATTGCCGGAAATACGGTGACTCTGCCGCCGGCGGGGATCGCGGAGGTGTCGGGTGATTCGGAAGTGGTGGCAACGCCGGGCGTCTTCCGCTGGGAACCGGCCGAAGGAGGCGCAATTGCCTGAAGTTCCTGAAGCGCGGCCCATGCAGGAGATGCAGGAGCCGGTGGAGGGCGTCGACTTCTACCGGGAAGGTCCGTATGTGGTCTTCACGGAGGCGTTTCACCGCAGGCGGGGCTACTGCTGCGGCTCGGGATGCCGCCATTGTCCGTGGCGGAACGGGGAGAATCGTCCCGACAGGTAGGCTTATTCCTCACGCAGCAGCATGGCCGGGTCGACCGCCGAGGGCGTGGCCAGCCGACGCCACTGCTGTGGCAACTCGGATGGCTATCATGGCGGTCAGCGCTCCGGGAATCCCGACAGCCATTGTCCGCAAACGGACACTCTCGTTCAAAACGGACACGTTCGCTTTTGCCAAAATTCAAGTTGCTGATGGTAAATGGCTTATCGGACTCGACTTTGGCGGTTCATCTGCATCATCCTTGAGTCGACTTCTGAGGCAGAAAAAGCGAGAACCCGAATGCCCCCTACTCCGTATCCATCGAAAGAGGTCCATGCCATGCGCCGGTTTATTGCCTTCGTCGTGGTGCTGTGCGCCGTTGTGATACTCGGGGCTCTGCTGCCGCACTGGAGGCAGGACAGGCGCGTCCACGCCGGCACGCAGTCGCGCGGGAACTGGACCACCGGAAACTGCCCGGACAGCGACCGGAATGCCTGGGGACACTGGGGCGCGGTACATGAATGCCAGCTGCGGCGCGCAACGCTGACCCTCAACGGCAATCCCCTGAGCGTGAGCAGCACCAATGGATCGATCCATGTGATCGGCCAGGACCGCTCCGACGTCGAGCTGGAAGCCAGCGTGAACGTCTGGGCCTCCTCGAACCGGGAAGCCGATCGCCTGCTGCGCAGCATCCAGGTGCACACGGCTAACGGCGACATCTACGATCGCGGTCCGCACTTCTTCTTCTTTTCCGGCTACTCGGTGAACTATCGCCTGCTGGTGCCCCGCGGCATCACGGGGCACTTCAGCAACACCAACGGCGGTATCGCCCTCGACCACCTGAACGGCAAGGTGCGCTTCGGCAATACCAATGGCGGCGTGACCCTCCGCTCCATGAACGGCGACGTCCAGGGCCACTCCGTCAATGGCGGTATCCAGATCACCCTGGCCGGGGATACCTGGCAGGGCGCGGGGCTGCGCGCCGACACCACCAACGGCGGCATCGATCTGCGCGTACCCGACCAGTACTCCGCCCACGTCGACGCCGGCACCGTCAATGGCGGCATTTCCGCGAGCTTCCCGGTGAACGTGCAGGGCAACGTCCGCAACCATCTGGATGCCAACCTCGGGAATGGAGGCCCGACCATTCATCTGCAGACGGTGAACGGCGGCATCAGCATCGCCCACCCCGGGCCCGGCTCCGGCAAAGCCGACTAAAAATCTTTACGCGTTTCTGCCGCGTACCGGTCGCGAGTTTCGCCCCGGCTTTCCGCAGCCCCGCGTCCTGCCTGTGGAAGCTGCGGACATCCCGTCCGCTGTGGATCACCGGGTCACGCGAAAGCCGCGCTCCGCCACCGCCTGGACGCGCTTTCCACGTCTCCGCCTCGCTTTCCACAGCCATTTCCGGCCGGCGTGTTCATAAAGCGGAGATCCAGTGGCCGTTCTCTCGCGTTCCACCGGAGTTTCCTCCTTTTCCTATCGAAAACGACCACGTTTTCTAAAACTCGTACCCTTCTCAAAGCCGCTCCAGATGCGGTTATCGTCCTTCTTTCCACTTTTCCTCGCCGAACGATTACTACTACGGGAGAAATATCTAATTGATCTCGTAATAGC
>JAJZJJ010000009.1 GCA_021810175.1 Acidobacteriota bacterium
AAGATGTCCACCCGGTATTCGACCGTGACCAGCACTACCCCGTGTGTGACCAGCGGCACGCCGTTCGAGAACCCGTCGCCCGCCAGGTTGGAGCCGCCGTGGATGTAGAACATCACCGGCAGATTGCGCGCATGGGCGGGTGCCCAGACATCGACATTGAGGCAGTCTTCGCTGCCATGCAGCACATCCCAGTGGTTCCAGCCCTCGTCCAGCTGCGCGCACGGATGCCCGTGATTGTCGGCGATGAACGTCCCCTTCCACGGCTTCGGCGGTTGCGGCGGACGCCACCTCAGATCCCCCACCGGCGGCTGCGCATAGGGGATCCCCAGCCACGCGAAGACTCCCGGATGCGGCACGATGCCCTCCAGCGTTCCCTGGCCGATGGTCACGCGCGTCATCGGCGCGGGCTTGTATTTTGGAGCCGCTGCGAGCGCGGCCGGAACGATCAGCGCAAGGGCTAGAAGGGCGGGGATAACGCGGCGCGATGCATGCATGGGTTCGGCTTCCTTTGTACCGGGGGCTCCGGTCCTGCAGAATGAGCGGGCGCGTGGGTCGCGCGCTGAGGCAGCTTGATTCTAAGAAGGTTGCACTGTAGATCGCAACAGGGAAGCCGCGAAACCACTGGCGCGCGGCCCTCCGGGGCGCGATTTTATTGGGCATTTCAATTGCCGCGGGCGCTGAATCGCCTTATACTCGGGGCAAGCGGGAGCCGAAGGCTGTCCCCTTCGGATCTCCCGAAGCGAGGTGCGCCTTCCGCAGTCAGAGCGTTTCCCTGACGACTGAAGTCCCGCCATCCGGCGTAACGGCATGGCGTGCGGTGGTACGCGTGCTGCGAAGTACGGCGCGCATTCCACTCGACAGCATTACCACGGTTGTTTTCCCTTCCGACTGCCGCGTCTGCGAGCGCCCGCTCTCCGGTTTCTCTCTCCTGCCTGTCTGCGATTCCTGCTGGAACCATCTCCCCGCACAATCAGGTGTGCTCTGCGCCCGCTGCGGCGAGGCTTTGGATGCCGCCGCCACGGAACCAGATGCCCTCTGCCGCGTCTGCCGTGCCGCGCCCCCGCCCTTCCAGCAGGCCGTGGCCCATGGCCTCTATGACGCGGAGCTGCGTACGCTGCTCCACCTGCTCAAGTACGAACGCATGGAGGGCCTGGCCGGCCGGCTCGGAGCGCTGGCCGCCGAAGAAGTCCTGCACATGCCCGATCTGCCCGTGGAACTGACACTCGTGCCCGTTCCGCTCTATCGCGGCAAGCGCCGCGAGCGCGGATTCAACCAGGCGGAGCTGCTGGCCGAGGCCATGATGGCCGCCATGCGCCGCAGGCGGCCCACAATGCGCATGCGGCTGGCCGCGGGCGCCCTCGAGAGGCGGCGCGCCACCGAAAGTCAGGCGGGTCTCACCCCGCACCAGCGCCGCGAGAACGTCCGCGGCGCTTTTTTTGTCGTGCGGCCGGCCGATGCCCTGGACCGCGATGTGCTGCTGATTGACGACATTTACACCACGGGAGCCACAGCCCGGGCCTGTGCGCAGGCTCTGCGCCGCGCCGGAGCCGCCAGCGTGCGCGTGGCCACCGTGGCGCGCGCACAGCGTCTGGCTGTGGCGGAAAGCGCACCGGCAGCGCCCGCCGATCCACGGCGGGAGCTGCCCATGGAAGAGGATTTTGTGTTTTGGGAGCGAGCCCGGCAGCATCCGGGAGCAGAACCTGGCAACCAGCAGTAAGGCAAAAGGGGGAGCAAGTATGTCGCCGGCGAAAGCAGCCAAAGCAGCAATCCGCAGACCGTCATTGGGAAGAGCCCAGGGCGCTTCCCATGTCGCGACAGAGACAGGCGCGGAGGAAGGTCTGCGCATTGTCACCAAAACCCAGGCCCTGCAAACGCCCGTGCTGGTGCTCAATGCCAGCTACGAGCCCATCAACATCTGCGGCGCGCGCCGGGCGCTCGTCCTCGTGCTGAAAGGCGTGGCGCGCACCGAAGAGGAGCAGGGAACCGAGCTGCATTCCTCCCGCGTCCGCGTGGCCATGCCTTCGGTCATCCGCCTGCTGGAGTACCGGCGGATTCCCCACCAGACCCGCGCGCTGAGCCGCAAAAACATCCTTCTGCGCGACCGGAACACCTGCCAGTATTGCGGCGTCGTGCTGCCCTCGGCGGAGCTGACGCTGGACCACGTGATTCCCAGATCCCGGGGCGGCACGTCTACATGGGAGAACCTGGTGGCGGCCTGCCACAGCTGCAACCGGCGCAAAGGCAATCATCTGCTGAACGAGCTGCAACACATGAAACTGATGCGCGAGCCCCGGCCGTTTACGCTGCACACCAGCCGCCACATCATGCGCGTCATCGGGCATTCGGATCTGAAGTGGAGGAAGTATCTGTACTACTGAAGCACCTGTTCATCGGACCATCCTCCGCCGCTTTCCCGATTCGTATTTCTTACAGGAAAGCCGTTACTATCCCAGAAAAGGGGAAATTCCCTGCGGAGGAACGCTTTGAAACAGCGGATTCTGGTCGTTTTGTGCGCCCTGATGGTCGGCACTGCGGCAGCATCGCATGCGGCGGTCATTGAGTCGCAGCCCACTCGGGCCACTCTGCCCAACGGCATGAAAGTCGTCATTATCCGGAACACGCTGGCCCCGGTCGTCACCGTGGAAGCCAACTTCCGCGTCGGCGGCAACGAGACGCCCGAGGGCTTTCCCGGCATGGCCCACGCGCAGGAGCACATGGCCTTCCGCGGCTGCCAGGGAATGACCGCCGACCAGACCGCGGCCATCTACGCCCTCATGGGCGGCGACAACGACGCCGACACCCAGCAGAACATCACCCAGTACTTCGAGACCATTCCGGCCGCCGATCTCGACGTCGCCCTCCACGCCCAGGCAGCCTGCATGCAGGGCATCGACGACTCGCAGCAGGAATGGGCCCAGGAGCGCGGCGCCATCGAGCAGGAGGTCGCCCGCGATCTCTCCAATCCGACCTACAAGTTCATCAACCGGCTCAACGGCTACATGTTCGCCGGAACCCCCTACGCCCACGATCCGCTGGGGACCAAGGCCTCCTTCGACAAGACCACCGGCGCCATGCTCAAGGCCTTCTACGACAAGTGGTACTCGCCCTCCAACATGATTCTGGTGGTCGTGGGCGATGTGGATCCGGCGACGACGCTGGCGAAGATCAGGGCGCTCTACTCGAAGATTCCCAGCCATCCCATCCCCAAACGGCCCGAAGTCCATCTCCAGCCGATGAAGCCCGAGACCTTCACCATCAGCAGCAACCTGCCCTACACGCTCGGCTTTATCGCGTGGCGCATGCCTGGTACGGCCTCGCCGGACTACGCGGCCATGGAAATCCTGGCCGACGTCCTGTCGAGCCAGCGCGCCGATCTGTACGGCATGGTTCCGGCGGGCAAAGCCCTGGCGGCGGAATTCGGGCTGGGCGAGTCCTACCGCAAAGCCAGCGTGGCCTTCGGCCTGGTGGCCCAGCCGGCGGGCGTGAGCACGGCGCCCGCGGTCGCCGAGATGCGGCAGATCATCGAGCGCTACGCGCAGAACGGCGTGCCGCCCGCCCTGGTGGCGGCCGCGAAAAAAGCGGAACTGGCCCAGGCCGAGTTCCAGCGGAACTCGATCAGCGGACTGGCCGATCTCTGGTCGAACGCGCTGGCCGCCGAAGGCCGCACGTCGCCCGAGGAGGATGTTGACGCCATCCGCAAAGTGACCGTCGCCGACGTGAATCGCGTGGCGAAGCAGTATCTGCTCAACGCGCCCACCATCACCGCCACTCTCCTTCCGAAGCCCAGCGGCGCTCCCGTGGCCGCCAAGGGATTTGGCGGCGGTGAGAAGGTAACTGCCCCGCCCAAGAAGCCTGTGACTCTGCCGGCATGGGCAGCCGGTCCGCTCGACAAGCTGCACGTCCCCACGAAGTTCATTCCTGTGTCGGACATGAAGCTGCCCAATGGCATCCGCCTCATTGTCCGCACCGATCTCACCAGCCCCACCGTGACCCTGGTCGGCCAGGTCCGCCACAACGGCGACCTGCAGACGCCGAAGGACGAGGACGGCATCTCCGGCATCCTCGATGGCCTCTACTCCTACGGCACCACCACCATGAACCGCATCGCTTTCCAGACGGCGCTCGACGATATCGCCGCTAACGAGAGCGCCGGCTACAGCTTCTCTCTCAGCGTGCTCAAGCAGTACTTCTCGCGCGGCGTGCAGTTGCTGGCCGATAACGAGCTCCATCCCGCGCTGCCTGAGAAAGCCTTCAAGATCACCCAGATGCAGACGGCGCAGTTTGTCGCCGGCAACATGAAGAGCCCCGGCTACAAAACCTCACGGGCGCTCTCCATGGCGCTGCTGCCGGCCGGCGATCCCGCCCTGCGCCAGCCCACTCCGGCGACCGTCGCCAGGCTGACCCTCGCCGAGGTGCAGAAGTATCACGACACCACCATCCGGCCCGATCTCACCACCATCGTAGTCATCGGCGACATCACTCCCGCCGACGCGAAAGCCGTCATCGAGAAATGGTTCGGCGACTGGCACGCCACAGGACCGAAGCCGAAGATCACGCTGCCCCCTGTGCCGCTCAACAAGCCCTCCGCGACCAACATCCCCGATCCCGAGCGTCTGCAGGATGCCGTGACGCTGGCTGAACAGCTGAAGATCAACCGCTACAGCCCCGCGTACTACCCGCTGGAACTCGGCGATCACGTGCTGGGCGGCGGCTTCTACGCCACGCGCCTCTACCACGACCTCCGCCAGGAGACCGGCTACGTCTACTACGTCGGCGTTGGCATGGACGCGGGCCGCACGCGCGCCAGCTATTCGATCCAGTACGGGTGCAATCCCGGGAATGTCTCAAAGGCAAAGGCGCTCATTATCCGCGACCTGAACCAGATGCGGACCCAGGATGTCTCCCCGTCCGAGCTGCGCCAGGCCAAAGCCCTGCTGCTGCGCCAGATTCCTCTCAGCGAGTCCAGCGAGAATGCCGTAGCCGGCGGACTCCTGGGACGCGCCGTGATGGACCTCCCGCTCGACGAGCCGATCATCGCGGCGCAGAAATACGCCTCGCTGACCGCCGCCCAGGTGAAGGCCGCCTTTGCGAAGTACATTGATCCCAACAACCTGGTCCAGGTCGTCCGCGGACCAGCGCCACAGTAACAGCAAGCCCGGACGCGGCCATCAGGCGGCGTCCGGGATTCGCCCGCGGGATTAAAATAAAGGATGAGGAGGTTCCTTATGGAAAAGCCTCGTCGTCCTCAGGTCATTCAGCCCTGGAAATCTGAACGGAATCGAAACCAGGCGGGCAAAAAGATCGCCCCGCATGCCCAGGATTCCATGAAGCTTCAGCCGACCCGCAGGTCGCTGGCCCGGAACCCGGTCTATGGCTCCCGCCGTCCGCTCCACGGATAGTCTGCACAGCATCGGCCTGCCCCAAATCGATCCAGCCGGCCCGGTTCTCCACAAGTCCCACAGGATTCCACCGATGGACCCCCTTGTTCGGGACCCCGCGGAGTCCTATGCTCTCAAAGTCACCGCGGGCACCTTCCCTGCGGAGCGGCGAGCCAGAGTGGAAGGGGGCACCGTCAATTCTCCACAGGCAGATTCTCGGAATTGAACGGATGGGTACCCAAATCGCATCTAAAATACAAGATGTAGTGGTTGGGGCTTGACACACACCATTAACAGAGCTACTTTCCCATCTGCGGCCCTGAAAATTTCGGCCGCGTTCTGAATCGTGAGGGATGGCTTCGCGGATGACCGAAGCTGAACTCACAGACCAAAAGTGGTTCGATCCGCTACGGGTTCAGCAAGATCATTTTTCCCGCGATCGGCATTGATTCCCTCGGCCGAAATTATGGCCATTTGGGGCGATCGCAGGGCTTGAGGCCCAGAAGTCATCAGGCAGCGCAATTCAAAACACTATCCCGAAAGGAAATCCCCCATGGCCGAGGCTATTAAAAAATCTGCCACGCTCGCCTCCCCCGACACCGCGAAATCCGGCGCCGGCCATTTGGCAACAGCCACTGCACTGCGCTTCCCCCGCACTTTCTCTCGTGCCGGAAGTTCGCCCTATGACGAGGTGAAGTGGGAACGCCGCACCGCGGCCATCACGGACGCTGCCGGCAAGACCATCTTCGAGCAGAAGAACGTCGAGGTTCCCATCGACTGGTCCATGACGGCCACCAACATCGTCGCCAGCAAGTATCTGCACGGCCAGATGGACACCCCCGAGCGCGAAACCGGCGTCCGCCAGCTCGTCTCCCGCGTCGCTGAAACCATCCGCGACTGGGGCCTGGCCGGCGGCTATTTCGCCACGCCCGAAGATGCGGCCGTATTCCACGACGAGCTGGTGCATCTGCTCATCACCCAGAAAGTCGCCTTCAATTCGCCCGTCTGGTTCAACGTGGGCTGCGACCGCCTCGAGCCGAAGTCCGACGCGCAGAACTGGCACTGGAATCAGCACACCTGCGCCGTGGAGTTCTCCGTGACCGGCTATCGCAAGCCGCAGTGCTCGGCCTGCTTCATCAATTCGGTCGAAGACTCCCTCGATTCCATCCTCACCCTGGCCAAGACCGAAGGCATGCTCTTCAAGTGGGGCTCCGGCACGGGCACCAATCTCTCCTCCATCCGCGGATCGATGGAGAACCTTTCCGGCGGCGGCACCGCCTCCGGGCCGCTCAGCTTCATGCGCGGATTCGACGCCTTTGCCGGCGTCATCAAGTCCGGCGGCAAGACCCGCCGCGCCGCCAAGATGGTCATCCTCAACGTCGATCACCCGGACATCGTCGACTTCATCGAGTGCAAAGCCAAAGAAGAAGCCAAGGCGTGGGCCCTCATGCGCGAAGGCTACGACGGCGCCTCCGGCCCCGACAGCGAGGCCTACAGCAGCATCTTCTTCCAGAACGCCAACAACTCCGTCCGCGTCACCGACGAGTTCATGCGCGCCGTGGAAACGGACGCCGAGTTTGCCACGCGCACCGTCAAGGACGGCCAGCCGGTGAAGACGTACAAGGCCCGCGACATCATGAAGAAGATCTCCGAGGCCACCTGGCAGTGCGGCGATCCCGGCATGCAGTACGACTCCACCATCAATCGCTGGCACACCTCCAAAAACTCCGGCCGCATCAACGCCAGCAATCCCTGCTCGGAGTACATGTTCCTCGACAACTCCGCCTGCAACCTGGCCAGCTTCAACCTGCTGAAATTTGTCACTCCGGCGGGCACATTCGACATCGCGGCCTATCGCGCTGGCATCGACATCATGATCACCGCCATGGAGATCCTCGTCGATAACTCCGGTTATCCCACCGAAGCCATTGCCCGCAACTCGCACGACTATCGCCCGCTCGGCCTCGGCTATGCCAACCTCGGCGCGCTGTTGATGGCCTTCGGCCTGCCCTACGATTCCGACGCCGGTCGCGACTTCGCCGCCACCCTCACCGCCATCATGTGCGGCGAGGCCTACCTCCAGTCGGCCCGCATCGCGGAGAAGTGCCCGCCCCTGGCTTCGGCCACGCCTCTCACCGATTCCGTGGAACGCGAGGGCGGCGCCTGTCCCGGCTTCTACGTCAACCGCGAGCCGTTCCTCGATGTCATCCGCATGCACCGCGCGGAGGTCAACAACATCGGCAAGTCGCGCACCATGGGCGACAAAACCTTCGCCGTACCGCAGTTCGACGAGTTGCTTGCGTCCAGCCGCGACTGCTGGGATCAGGCCCTCGCCCACGGTGAAAAATTCGGCTACCGCAACTCCCAGGTGACCGTGCTCGCTCCCACCGGCACCATCGGCTTCATGATGGACTGCGATACCACCGGCATCGAGCCTGACCTCGCTCTGGTCAAGTACAAGAAGCTCGTCGGCGGCGGCATGATCAAAATCGTCAACAACACCGTGCCCACCGCCCTCTTCAAGCTCGGCTATACCAGCGAGCAGGTCGATGCCATCGTCAGCTACGTCGACGCCACCGGCACCATCGAGGGCGCGCCCGGACTCAAGCCCGAGCATCTGGCCGTCTTCGACTGCTCCTTCAAGCCCGCGAAGGGCACCCGCTCCATCCATTACATGGGCCACGTGCGCATGATGGCCGCAACCCAGCCGTTCCTCTCCGGCGCCATTTCCAAAACCGTCAACCTGCCGCACGACTGCAGCCTCGACGATATTGCCGAGGCGTATCTGGAGTCGTGGCGTCTCGGCCTCAAGGCGGTCGCCATCTATCGCGACGGCAGCAAGGGCGCGCAGCCGCTGAACGTCTCCGACGGCGCGAAGGCCAAGGAGATCAGGCACAGCGCCGCCTCCCTGGAACTGGGCGTCACGGCCGATCGCGTACTGGCCGCTCTCGCCTCGGGCAGGCAGCCCGCGGAAGCCGATCTCAAGGCCCTCGAAGCCAGAGCCGGTGAAAAGGTGGAAATCCCCGCCCGTTCGCTGGTGGTGGCTGGCGCGGCTTATACGTCGGCGCTGGCGGCGGCCGCGCAGAGCGATGCCGTTGCCGCGGAAGGCAGGATCGCCGACGGGCCGCCGCGCGCCGTGCGCCATCGCCTGCCGGAAGAACGTGCCTCTCTCACGCACAAATTCTCCATCGCCGGCCACGAAGGCTACATCACCGTCGGTCTTTACCCCAACGGCCAGCCGGGCGAAATCTTCATCCGCATGGCCAAGGAAGGCTCGACCGTCTCCGGCCTCATGGACAGCTTTGCCACGGCGGCTTCTCTGTCGCTGCAGCACGGCGTGCCCCTGCGCGTCCTCTGCGAGAAGTTCGCTCACTCCCGCTTTGAGCCTTCCGGCTGGACCGGCAACGAGCAGATCGGTTACGCCAAATCGATCATGGACTACATCTTCCGCTGGCTCCAGCTGCGCTTCCTCTCCGGCCAGCAGCTCTCGCTCTTCGCGGGACTGGCTCCCGGAGCGGTAACGCATCTGGAGCCGGAAACAGCCATCTCCGCCGATCAGCACAGCCCCACCCGCGGCATGGGCGCAACTGAAGCGCCCCAGGGAGGCATCCTCTCCGACCTGGGAGCCGCTCATCAGGAAGGCGCCTCCGGCAAGCTGGAAGACCGCGGTCTTTACCACGCCGCCGACGCCATGCGCTCCATGTACGACATGGGAGACGCCCCCAGCTGCCACACCTGCGGAGCCATCATGGTCCGCAACGGCAGTTGCTACCGCTGCATGAGCTGCGGCAGCACCTCCGGTTGCAGTTAGCAACTTATGCATACCTTTACCGGGAGCAGAGGCTCAATCTGCTCCCTTTTTGCTGCCAGCGGGTTTTGTCGTACCGGGTAGATTTAACCTTTCATCATCGTCTGGTTTCCGCGCTTCGCTGCCCCAAAGAAGTCTGGCTCGACAGTGCGCGAAATCCATGAGAGGTTGTGATGTCTGCGCGATTGCTTCGGCTGGTCACCATGTTTGTTGTCGGCTTCGCATTTTGTCTTGCCGGAACCACTGGTTCAGCCGCCCACACGCCATCTTTGTTGTCAGCGATCGGCCCCGAAGACCAGAGTCCCCCTCATGGCCACAGCGTCGCGGAAGAGCGGACCAGCCAGCCTGCGGACGCGCCATGGGTGCTTACGAACACAAGTTATAGCCCCCGCGATTTCACGGAAGAACCGTTTGTGGGGAATGGCTATCTGGGCTTGCGCATACCCGCCATTGGCGAAGGCTACCAGGGAGGGAATCTGGGCAGATCCGGTTTCCCGCTGTCCAATCAACGCTACACTTCGGCAATCGTCGCCGGCGTGTACGAGAACGCCTCATACGGGAATTACGGGCCCTCGGACTACATCTCGTCTCTTCCCACCTGGTCGGAAATGGACCTCACGGTGGACGGTCAGACACTGAATTCAGGTGTCGCGGAAAACCAGGTGAGCGGATATAGGCAAAGCGTAAACATGCAGGACGCCATCGTCTCGACGTCTCTAACCTGGACGCCTGCGCCCGGGAAAGCAATGAAAGTAAGGTGTCAGGTGCTCGCCAATCGTGCTCACATGCACCTGGGAGAAGTGAAACTCACCTTCCAGCCATCGTGGAGCGGTGAACTGGCATTCAGTGGTTTCCTCAACGGCCATGGGGCTGAACGCATCAACGCCATCTCGCGAAAGGTGGACACTGCGACGGACATCTCAACCGTCGCTCTTCAAACGCCAGGAAGGAATACCGCTGTTGTCGAGAAACAGTTGCTGGTCGCCGGCCCCGGGGTCATCATTACGCGTCGTTCCGCTATAACTCCCGCGGACCAGAAAGCAACCTCCGGGGAGCAATGGACGATCCAGGTCAGCGCTGGTCAGACTTATCGGATCGTCAAGTACGTCGGCATCTCCACCTCCAGCGATCCGGACGCGCCCGAGGCCGTCGCGGCCGAAACCATCCGGGCTGCTTCACTTGCCGGCTGGCCTGCATTGCTTCGCGCTCACGAGCTGGCATGGAAGAAATTGTGGAGGGGTAACATCATCGCCCCGCGGCAGAATAAGTTGCAGGCTTCCATTCATAGTGCGTTCTATCTGCTCTATTCCAGCATTCGCGCCGGGCTGGCGTGGAGCATACCGCCCGCGGGACTCTCCAGCGATAATTATGGAGGCGAGATATTCTGGGATGCCGACACCTGGATGTTTCCGTCCCTCCTTGCCTTTCATCCCGGACTGGCAAAATCGATCGTCGATTTTCGCTATAACACCATGCGGGAGGCGGAGGCGAATGCTGCTCAGGCGGGTTATAAGGGCGGATCCTGGGCCTGGGACAACGGCCCGACCGGAGCCTGTGGCGGCCTGGCTCCCTGCTCTCACTATGAAGATCACCTGCAGTCGGACATAGCACTCGCGCAGTGGCAGTATTACGAGGCAACCGGCGACAGGGATTGGCTGGAGCGGCGCGGATACCCGGTGATCAGGCAGGTTGCAGACTTCTGGGCAAGCCGCGTCATGCTCGGCTCCGACGGCAAATACCACATCCTCAACGTAACCGGTCCGGATGAGTTTACCGCCGGTGTCAATGATGAGTCGGCGACGAATGCGGGCGCCATCGTGGCTCTGCGCATTGCCATTTCCGCAGCGAAGGCTGTCGGCCAGCCGCCCAACCCCCAATGGGCCAGGATCGCGGATAACATCTATGTTGCGGTAGATCCCGATGGCACACACCCGGAGTACGTTGGCTACACAAATGAGAAAGTCAAACAGGCCGATACCGTGCTGATGACTTATCCTTTTCAGTACGTGACCAGCCGTGCTGTTGCCGCCGCCGACCTCAATCGATACATGCCCGTAACCGACCCCGGCGGCCCGGCGATGACTGCTTCGGTCGAAGCTATTGTTGCCGCCCAGGTAAGGGAACCCGGCTGTCTGGATTTCACGCTTCTCGGGAATTCCTACTTACCCTTTGTGCGCGGAGCTTACGACCAATTTCTCGAAACCCAATATCTGCATCCGTCCGCGCGGCAGGGCCCTCCCGCATTCGACTTTGCCACCGGCGCGGGCGGATTTCTCCAGATCTTCCCCTACGGCCTTGCCGGATTGCGTTGGAGCCCCTCGGCGCTCGCCCTTGCGCCCACTCTCCCGCCTCAGCTGGCCCCGGGCATCACGCTTCGCGGAATTCGCTACCATGGGCGACGGATGACAATTGCCATCGGAGCGCACAGGACAACAGTGACGCTTACTTCGGGAATGCCGATTGCTCTGACTTCGCCATCCGGCGTCTTCATGCTGCAGCCGAACCAGCCCATCGAGTTGCCCACAGAACGCCCCGACCTCGACCCAACCGGCGACCTCGCCAGGTGCCGGCCGGCCGCGGCCTCGTCGTCCTCTCCGGCCAATGGGCCGGCATCTGCTGTGGACGGAAATGGCGTGACTGAATGGAAGGCCACCGCGAAGACATCCAGCTTTCAGGTCGATTTTGAGAACCTGTCCTCTCTCCACCCGGAACTTGCGGAGACAAACCGTGCCGTCATTCATTGGGGCGCCGCCCGGCCGAACCACTACAGCGTCAGCGTGTTGACGGCCTCTGGGCATTGGCGGCAGGTTGATTCCGGTTCTGTTGCGAGCCAGGGCGACCTGCAATCAAGTTGGTCGGCGATCCAGGCCGCCGCCATCCGCTTCAAATTCGATGGCGGGCCGGCAGCAAGTATTACCGAACTCGACGTGCCCGCCCCATCGGCAAACTGAAGCCGATTCGGCCTTCTGATTCGGCCTTCTGATTTGGCCTTCTGATTTGGCCTTCTGATTTGGCCTTCTGGTTCGGCCTTCTATGAAAGGGCGCTCGAACTCCCCCTCATCTTGCTGCACTCGCGATCGGTCCACTGGCCCCTGGCGGCGTGGAGAGCCCGGCGGGCCTTCTCGACAAGGCTCTCGTTCGCCCCGCGGTCCAGGCTCCATCAGGCCTCCGCCATCTCCAGTGTCAGAGCCGCCGGTGTCAGCGCAGCCAGAAAGTCCCGCGCCGCAAAAATCGCCCCGGCCGGCTGCGCGCCCGCGCTCGTGAATCGGCCATCCAGCAGACGCTCCACGGCTTCACATATCAGCGGCGCCGAGAAGGCGTAAATATCGCGACCGCGCGCGCTTGCCCGCCGGATCTTTCCCTCGCGCCTCGCCACAGCATCCACGGCAAAGCGCTGCGCCGAGCGTCCTGTCCCATCCGCCGCCTTCGGAGCCGGCGTGGCCGGATTATGAATGTCGCTGAGTGCGACGCTGCTCAGCCAGGTGCGAACCTCCTCCGCCTTCACATGCCGTGCAAGCAGAATGATTTCTGAGAACGGCGTCTCCACCACCGTCTGCTGGCCGAGCGGATCGCCGAACCTCCACTCCCTCTCCGCACGCGGCGACTGCACGGGCGCCAGCCGTCCCTCCGCGACCACCACCCGCTGCGCCGTGTTCCTGGCGCCTGTCGCCCGCGTACCCTGCGTTGGGTGCCAGCTATCCAGCCCAATCATGATGTCGATCCTGTCCGCATCGTCCCAGTCGCCCAGCGCGGCCGTCGCCAGCAGGTCGGCAAAGCCTCCGTAGAACCCCATCGCCGGAACCACCGCGATCCCCGCCTCCCGCGCAGCCGCGTCGTACCGGTCGAGCGTCGCGCGCGCGCTGGCCTGCTCGGCGCTCAGGTCCGCATAGTGGATGCCGGCCCGCAAAGCCGCATCCACCACGGCATCGGCCGTGTCCAGAAACGGGCCCGCGCAATGGATTACGGCCTGGGCTCCGTCCAGCGCCCGGTCCAGCGACTTCGCATCGTCAATGGAAGCTCTGCGCCGCTCAACCTCGTGCTCTCCGAATTCCAGTGCCGCAAGCGCAGCCGCATCCCGGGCAATCGCAATCGGCGCTATCCCGCGGCGCAGCAGCTCCGCAACCACAAAGCGGCCTGTATGCCCCGTCGCCCCCACAACCCCCACCGCTGCTGGATTTCCCCCACTGCGACTTGCGCTCATCGCTGTCTCCTTGCGAACCGGAAGAATACAGACCGGTCTGTAGTGATACACTACAAACAGGTCTGTAGCATGTCAAGCCAGAATCCCTCGGAAGCAGGAGCGGCCATGCCGAAATCGTCGTCCCAGTCTGTGGCCCAGGACCACGCCGAAGTGAGAGACAGAATCCTCGATACCGCCTGCGCGCTCTTCTACCAGCGCGGCGTACGCGCAGTCGGTGTCGATCTCGTCGTTGAAAAGGCCGGCGTCGCCAAAACCAGCCTCTACCGCCATTTCGGAACCAAGGACGATCTCGTCGCCGCCTTCCTCCAGCGCGAGGACGCCGATTTCTGGGGAACCTGGGATCGTGTCGCTGCGCAGCACGCCGGCAACCCCTCCGCCGAACTGGATGCTCATCTGGAATGGATCGGTCAGCGTGTCGACCGGCCCAACTACCGCGGCTGCCCGCAGATTAACGTCGCTGCCGAATTCCCCGAGGCCGATCATCCCGCGCGCCAAGTCGCCGCCGCTCATAAGCGGGAAATGCGCCACCGGCTCCGCCGTATCGCTGAACAGCTTGCAGTTGCTCGCCCCGATGAACTGGCTGGCCAGCTCTCCCTGCTCATCAATGGCGCATTCGTCAGCTCGCAAATCTTCCGGCCCGGCGAGGCGACGCCCCTTCTCCGCCATGCCGCCCATGCCCTGATTCAGGCAGCCCAGCCTTGAGGCAGCCCGAACCCACCCGGCCCCCACCCGCGTTGCCCCTGATCGGCGTTGCCTGGCAGCCCACCCCTGCGGGGGCCTTTTAGAAGTGGGAAAAGCGACAGACCGGATCAGTCATTTCTACCGCCCCTGCCCCGGCTGTCAATCCTTACCAAAGTTTTCCCACTGATTCCAAGCCACTTCCACCGCAACTTTCCGGAATTCCATTTCTCTCAACCTGCTATTCTGGATATAGCTGGAAAAACAGAAAAGGTCCGCCATTGCGCGGACCTTTTTCCTTTTGCGCCGGAGCCGGTGCCCTCATCTGCCGCAGTGGGCAGATGGGTGACACCGCTAACCCACACAGAATCATATGGATGCGCTATCCATAACAAAACAGGAAACTTACGATAACCGTTTTAGAATCACATGTTTACAGAATCGACCAAATCGGTAAGTCAAATGGAATCAAATGCATAGAAAAAAGAGCCACCCCCGGGGGGTACCCCAAAAAACGCGGTGCGGATCGGGAGGATCCCTGACGGAGTAAACCGGCGGACAACGGGCACGGCTAACCAGCCGCCCCCCGACGAGCTGACTTACTGCCTGCTGGCGGCTCACTGCCGCCTGCCATTCCCAGCGTCTCTGGCCATCTGCCCTGTTTTCAGGCACTTCCAGCCCAGAGCCTCTGGACGAAAAATGGAACTCCCATGGAATCATAGGCATACGAAAAAGTTGACCAGGGGGCCTCCAGGCCAGCCGAGGGTACGGCTCGAACCAGCCGGACCGCTGAACCGCCCACTCGCTGACTCGCTAACTGGCTGACCTGCTGACTCGCTTAATCCAGCGTCTCTGGCCATCTGCCCTGTTTTCAGGCACTTCCAGGCCAGAGCCTCTGGACAAAAAATGGAACTCCCATGGAATCATAGGCATACGAAAAAGTTGACCCAGGGGCTCCGGCGAGCGCCTGCTCGCGCCTCAATCCCGGCCTCGCTTTGGAACGATCCTGATCGGCTCAGGAATACGCTTCTTCCTCTCGTCTTCCGGCCTCTCACGCATCGCGCTGTTCTTTCTCGCCGGAGACCGCCACTGCGCCGATCAGCTTTCCCGACGCAGGATCGACGACCGGAAGCGCCGCTGCTTCCCGAGCCACCATTTCCGCAACCTCGCGCTCCGTCGCGTGGGCGGAAACGGCGGCGACGTAACGCGCCAGGTCCGCGGCGGTCGTGAGCGAACGCGGAATTCCCGACTGCTGCCGGTTCAAGTCGTCCGCTCGAATTTCGCCGGCAAGCTTGCCTTCGTTGTCGACGACAAACATGGGGCCGTGCTGGAACAGCATTCTCCGCAGCACTGTTGCGTAGGGCGCGACCGAACTGGACACAGAAAATGCCTCCGTGGAGAAGCGATCGAATGGCGTTCCGCTCAGGATCCTCTTTTCCGCGGCCTTCATACCGGAAACCACCGGAGCGGAATAGACCGAACGGTTGTCCAGCGACCGCGCCACCAGCGAAGCGCCCACAATCGCCAGCAGCATCGGCACCATCAGCGGCGTCGCATGATGGGTCAGCTCGAGCACAAAGGCGACCGCGGAAATCGGCCCCTGCGTCGCCGCTGCCAGCACCGCCGCCGATCCCACGATGGCGAAGACTCCCATTTGCGGCGCGGGCAGCACCAGAGCCCACAGGTGCCCGAGCACGGCGCCCATCAGCGCCCCGACAGTGAGCGTGGGAGTAAACAGCCCGCCCGGCGATCCCGTGCTGAGACATGCCGGCGCCGCGATCATCTTGAGCGCCAGCAGCGGCAGCAGCAGATTCAGCGCGTACTGGTTGAGATACGCCCGCTGCACGACGCCCTTGCCATTGCCCAGCACGTCGGGATATTGGACGGCGACGACGCCCAGGGCCGTGAACACCAGAATGGTGACGGCCACGGTCTTCCAGCCGCGCGGAACCGCCGCGTCGGCCCAGACGATCGCACGCACCCACAAAAACGCTCCAAGCCCCAGCACCGGACCCGCCAGACAGGCCCACAGCGCATCGGTCAGATGAAGGGAATACGCCGGAACCGAGTAAGTTGGCCGGGCCGGCAGCAAAACGAAGGAGACACCGGTCGCAATGAATGAAGCCGCCAGCGCCGGCAGGATCAGCGGCAGAGAAAGCGTTCCCAGCAGTACCTCGACAGCGAAGATCGCACCGCCGAACGGCACGTTGTACGCCGCCGCCATCCCTGCTCCGGCGGCGCAGGCCACCAGCAGCCGCTGCTGCCCCGGCGGAAGCTGGAACCACTGCGCCAGCCTGCTGGCAATCGCCGCCCCGGTTTGCTTCAGCGCACCTTCCCGGCCAAGCGAAACGCCCATTCCAACGGTGATGATCGAAAGGACCGCCTTGACCAGCGACGACCAAAACGGCAGCTTCCCGGCGCGAAACCAGATGGTCTCCGATAACTCCGCCCCACTGCCTCCGGTCATCGCCTTCAGCATGCGACGGACCACCACGCTGATCACGCCGGCAAGGAACAACACGATGATCCGGCGCTCGTCCGATGCCTTCGGCGTGTTGTCGAGGAATGTCCCCGAATGATATCCGAAGGCAATCTGCTGGGTGGCGTGCAGCAACTTCATCAGCGCCCCGCCGGCAAGACCCGCGCCGATGCCGCTGAGCACGACCAGAAACCAGAACTTGAGAGGAAAGAGGAATCCGTCTTCGCTCGAACGAACGTTTGGCTGCGGGGATCTCTGCGTCATGAATGGCGCCGGCCCTGGACCGGACTCAAGCCATTGGATGCCAATGCGGAGGCCGCCTTCTCCGCTGGATGTCAGTAGGCTTCCGGAACCCCGGGATCGTCCCGAAGCCGGAAGCCATTCCCTCAGCGGGAGAACAATTCTTCGGAATCCACCTCTGCGGAGCAGCAGCCCTGGACGAAAACCAGACCCATGAACTAAATTATTAGTTACTTCTGGAGGACCCGCGCGTCCAATACCAGCAGGAGGCGAAGAATGCCGCGAAAGGCTTCGGAAATCCTGACAGAAGCTGAACTGCGCATCATGCGGATCCTGTGGCAAAAGGGTCCGGCGACGGTGCAGCAGATTCTGGACGCCCTGTCGGAAGAGCCGCCTCTGGCTTACAACTCCGTGCTGACCACGATCCGCATCCTGGAGCGCAAAGGCTACGTGGAGCATTCAGTCGATGGCCGCGCGCACGTGTATCGGCCGCTGGTTGAGCAGGCTGAGGCTGGCCGTTCCGAGATTCGTCACCTGGTGGGCCGATTCTTCCGCAACTCGCACGAGGACTTGGTCCTGAACATCCTGGAAGAC